>DATMFX010000228.1:0-10006 GCA_035555995.1 Hyphomicrobiales bacterium
GGACCGCCGGCCTGTGCGTCCAAGGTGGCGGCGCGGCCGTCCCAGAACTGGCCGCCCACGTATTCGCCCTGTGCGTCGCGATGAAAATCCGGTGTCAGGCTGGCATACGAGGCGGTGGGCGCATTGCGGTCGCCAAGCGAAAGCTGGTCGTCGCCAAGCGAGGCGGCGGCGTTCACGCCGCTGTCGCGCCAATCGGTGAAGGCCCGGGCGGGATCATGGCAGGTGGCGCAGCTCTGGGTGCGGTCGCGCGACAGGTTCACGTCGAAGAACAGCGCGCGGCCAAGGTCTTCCAGTTGCACCTGGCGCGCGAGATCCTCCGCACCCTGTGCCAGCGGCAGCCAGAACCCTACGCAGGCAATGGCAAGCGCGCGTTTCATACCTGGCTCAGGTGGTTGTCCCACTGCAGATGCAGGGCGGGGTCGAGATCGAATTCGTGCACGGCACCATTGGCGGTTTCATACCAGCCGATGCGGCCCACGCCGGAGGTGAACAGAAAGCCGTCTTCCACCGCGCACACGCCGCAGCCGTCGCGGGAACGGACGTTGCCGAGCACGCTGCCGTCCGCGCTGTCCCAGAACGTGAGCAGGTTGCCGCGCGGGCAGGCCGCCACGAACTGCTTGCCATCCGCGGAAAATCGCAGCGAGCCGATGTACTGTTTCATCTGTCCCTGCAACGGCTGCGGCGCCGTCAACAGCCGCAGTTCCTCGCCGCGGCGATGCGTGCCCACCAGCGGCACTTCCATCCAGGGCTCGCCTTCGAACTGCATGCCGAAGGCCACCATGCCGTCCGCGTTCACGTCGAAATGGCGGATCGAGGCCTGGTGCCAGTCGGCGGGCAGGAAATGTTGTTCCAGCAGCGCGCCGCTATGGCGGTCGATATAGGCAAGCGAAGGCTGCATGGTATCGATGTTGAGATCGTCGCGGTCGTGCGCGGGATGCGTGCGGATGCCGCCGTTGGCGATGGCGATCACGTCCTGGTCGGGCATGATCAACAGCTCGTGCGGCCCCACGCCAAAACTGCGGAATTCCGCGCCGCGCTGCAGGCGCAAACCGGCCTCGTCCACTTCGACGCTCCAGCTCACGATCAGGCCGCTGTCGCCGCTCAGGTCGTCGAAATCGCTTTCGGTGGTGTAGAAATGGCGGCCGTCCGCGCTGAATACGCCGTGTCCGAACAGATGCCGGTCGGCCGGCACCTGCAAGGTGTCGAGCAGGATGCCGTTCTGCGCATCGCCAAGCACCAGCCAGGTGCCGGGACGCCGCGCCACCGCCACGAAATAGCGCCCTTCGGGATGCACGGCCACATGATGGCCGCGCTCGGGCAGACGCAGCGCAAAGCTGCCGTCCATCGCCTCGCCCGCCCAGCGCAGGCCGCGCACCCAATGAGTGTCGTCGTCGCTGGATGCGGCGCTGATGAATACTACGGAGCGACTGTTTTGCGCGCGCGCGAACAGCGGTGCGGTGGCAAGCGCGAGGGCGGAACCAAGCAGATGGCGACGGGAAAGTATCGGCACGGCAGCACCCTCAATCGCCGTCGAGGCTGTTGAAGCCCAGGTACAGATCCGTTTCCTTGAGCGCCGCCTCGACGAGTTCATACAGGGCATCGAGGCTGTCGCGTGTTTCGCGCAACGCCGCATAGCCCTCCGTGTCCGCAAGCGCCGCGTTCATCGACTCCGGCAGCGCGGCGGTGGCCGTCAGCAGACGTTCGAAACCGGCATCGATACCCGGCATGTCGGCTTCGGGCAGCACCGTGCGCAGCGCCGGTTCGCCGGCATTGAAGATGTCCTGCAAGGCGCGGGCGTTCAGCTGCAGATTGCGGACCGAACGGTCCGAGCGCCAGGCTTCGGCGCGGCGCTCGCGCGCCCCGGCCGGCGAGTCGCCAAGCGGCGCTTCCAGTTTCTGTTGCTGGATGCGGCGGATACTTTCCACCAGCGCCTTGAGGTAGTCGATGGTGGCGTCTTCGGCGCTTTCGAAAAAGCCGCGCTCGTCGGCGGTGGCCACCGTGTCGCGGAACTCCTCCACCCAGCGTTCGTGCACGCCGCTGGCGATCTCGTCGAGATTGGCGCTGATCGCCTGCGTCAGCTGGCAGCGGAACGGCTCGTCGCGCAGCAGTTGCAGGGCATTGTCCTCGTACAACAGACGCTCGAGCGCGGGAAAGCCCTGCACGCCCACGCTCTGGCGGGCAAAGGTTTCGGATTCGAGCACCGCCGTGTCGGCCGCGGCGATCAGCGCCGTGAACTGACGCGCGCCGGTGCCGTTGTCGTCCGGCCAGAACTGCAAGCGATAGTTCCAGTTGAAGTACGTGATGGGGCCGAACTGGATGTGCTGCACGCCCTGCCAGGCGTCGAAGCTGGCACCGAACGCTTCGCGCATGCGGTTCAGCGATGCTTCGTCCGGATTCGCGCACAGCGCATCGCCCTCGGCATGCAGGGTTTTCGTCGCCGCCGCGAAACGCTCGTAGCCGGGAATCACATGCGCATCGGTAATCGCGAGGTTGACCGCGGTCCAGTCGGTGTTCTGGGCCATGACCGCCTGGGCCGGCAACAACGCGGCCAGCAGCAGCGTGGAAAATCTCATAGTCTTACCCCAATTAAGAATGGTTCTCATTATAGCCCAAACAGGAAGGCAGACAACGCCGCGCGTCCGCTCTCGTCAAGCGCCTGCCAGGCGGCGCGGCTGGCGCTGGCTTCCCCGCCGTGCCAGTGCAAGGCTTCGTCCAACGTGCGGGCACGCCCATCATGCAGGAAAGGTCCACTTTCACCCAGCCCCCACAGCGGCGCCGTGCGCCATTCATCGGCAGCCGCCGCGCCTTCGGCCAGGCCATCGTCCAGGCCTTCGCCCAGGTCGTGCAGCAAGAGATCGGTATAGGCGGCCACTTCGCCCAGCGGAGAAAGCGGCGACGGCAGCGCAGGCACGTGGCAGCCGGCACAGCCAAGCGCGGCAAACAGCGTCGCGCCTTCCTCGCCCACGGGCGCGGCGGGTGGCGGCAGACGACTCAGGTAATGCTGCATCAGCTTCACCGTGGTGGCATCGGCTTCCAGAGGTTGACGGGTATCGACGGTATCGAGAGCCAGCGTACGGCAGTCCTGTTGCGCCTCCGTGCAATCGCCCCAGGGCGCGGGCAGCGCTTCGCTGCTCAGGCCAAGGTCCAGCGCCAGCGCCAGGGTCAATTGTTCCTGCAGCGTGGCGCCGGTGGCTTTCCACCCGAAACGCCCGATTCTGCCATCCGGCAGCTGCGCCAGACGGCCGCTGATGCCGTCGCCATCGCGGTCGTCGGGATCGGCAAGCGCCTGCAGCGCACTCACGGGCACCGCTTCGAGCAGCCCCAATCCCAGCAGGGACGGCGCCAGCCGCAGCGACACCGCGCTCTGCGGCGCGCCATGCGCCAATTCCTCCAGGCGATAGCGCCACATCCCTGCCTCCGGCTCTGGAGCCTCTGCCACCGGCGCTTCCCAGCTCAGCGCCGCTTCGCGCCTGGCGCCGGTTATGCTGAACGGCTGCAAGCGCTTGCCGTAGATCGGATCGTCGAGATGCAGGCTGAAACCGGCGGGCACTTCGCCACGGCCGGCCCTGGGATGGCAGGCCAGGCAGGAACGCGCCGAATAATGCGGTCCCAGGCCATCGGCACTGGTGGTGGAGGCCGGCGCCGGGACCCAGTTGCGATCGAACAGCGCCTTGCCGGCGGCGAAATCCAGTTCATGGAAATCCGACTGCGCCGCAAGCAAGGCGGGGCAGCAGAAAATGGAGGCAAGGAGCAAATGGCGCAGGAACACGGCAACTCCGGCAGGCGCATCACTGTACAGGGCGTGTGGGGAGTTTATTGGGGCTTTCTTAGGGTTTTCTTACTTGGCGGCTTTCTCAGGGCTTCAGCGAACAGGCCCTGCTTTCCAATAGGAAAACCGGGCCTGCTCCCTGGCGTCAACCTTCAATCACAAAGTCGGCGGCGGCAGGCTGTCCGAGCCTTCGATGCTGACGTTCTGCAGTTGCAGCGTGTTGATGATCTTCTCGATGGTGCGGGTCTGCTCCATCAGCGCGGTGACGACGCGGTTGATCAGCGCCTCGCCCTCGGCGTTGCCGCTGGCGATCAGTACGTCATAGGTGTTGCCAGCCTCGCCCTGTTTCACCAGTTCCTCCATGGCCAGATGCGTCGATTCCAGGCGCGCGCGCATTTCCGCGTGCAGCACCGGATCCACCGCCTGCACCAGGGAATCCAGCGACGGCCCCTTCAGCAGGCGCCCGTTGGGGCGGCGGTAATGGCCGAGGTAGACGTTGCTGATGGACAGCGCGTCGTAGTAGTGCGACCAGTGGGTGTTGTCGGAGAAGCAATCATGCTCTTCTTCCGGATCGTGCAGCAAAAGCCCGAGGCGGATGCGTTCGCCGGCCAGCTCGCCGTAGGCCAGGCTGCCCATGCCGGTGAGGATGGTGGCCAGGCCGCCCTCGAGGCCCTTGTTCAGCAGATCCTGCGTGGCGACGCCGTCGGACTGCCAGTTCTGCACCATTTCTTCCAGGTCGGTGACCAGCAGCGTGGTGGCGGCCTTGAGGTAGTCGCGGCGGCGATCGCAGTTGCCGTTGCTGCACTCGGTCAGTGAAAAATCGGTGAAGGGACGGTTGCCGGCGCCGGGGTTGGTGCCGTTCAGGTCCTGCCCCCACAGCAGGAATTCGATGGCGTGATAGCCGGTGGCCACGTTGGAATCCACGCCGTCGATCTCATGCAGCGTTTCGGCCAGCAGCTGCGGCGTGATTGTCGCGGCATCGACGGTGATGCCGCCGATGTCCACCAGCGGATTGGCGATGATGTTGGCGGTGTAGAAGTAGTTGTTGTCGGATTCGTCCCCGTAGGAGGCCGCCACGTAGTCGATCAGGCCTTCGTCCAGCGGCCAGGCGTTCACCCGCCCTTCCCATTCGTCCACCACGCGGTTGCCGAAGCGGTAGGCCTCGGTCTGCTGGTAGGGAATGCGCGCGGTGATCCAGGCGTCGCGCGCGGCGTGCAGGCTTTCCTCGGAAGGATCGCTCAGCAGCGCGTTGATAGCCTGCTCCAGCTCGCGCGCCGCGGTCAGCGAATCGGTGTAGCCGGCGCGGGCGATGGCGATGTAGGTATCGATGATGCCGGCGCGGTCGATCCCGGCGCCGGGCGGCGGGCCGCTCGGGGTCGTGTCGATTCCACTCTGGCAGGATTGCAACAACAGTACACCGGCAAGACAGCTCAAGGTCAGGAAGCGTGGGGACAAGGCAATTCTACTCATCAGTCGTCGTTGGGGTCAGAATCGGTATGACGTACCACGCGTCCCTCCACCATGAACACCACGTCTTCGGCGATGTTGGTACTGAGGTCGGCGATGCGTTCCATGTAGCGCGACGTGGACAACAGGTTCATGGCCACGTCGGTGTTGCGTACGTCTTTGTGGATGGTGGCGTGTACTTCCTCGTACATGCGGCGGTTTATCTCATCCACGCGATCATCCATGTTGATGACGGCGCGGGCAAGCGAAACGTCGAGCATTACCAGCGCATCGAGCGATTTGCGCACCATGCTGCGCACCAGCACGGGCAGTTCGCTGGTAAAACCCTGGAACATGGGGATCGGTTCCAGCCGCGCCAGGTGGATGGCGCGCTTGGCGATGTTCTGGGCGAAGTCGCCCATGCGTTCGAGGTCGTTGTTCACCTTGAGCACCACCACGATGAAGCGCAGGTCCACCGCCACCGGTTGGTGCAGGGCCAGGATCTTGAGGCACTCTTCCTCGATGTGCACTTCCTTGTCGTTGATTTCCTGCTCGAGCACCATCACCCGGTCCGCCAGGGTGGATTCGCGATTGTTCAGTGCCTGGATGGCGGTATTGATGGCAGTCTCGACCATGTTGCCGAGCTGGAGAATTTCCTTTTTCAGCGCGTCCAGATCGCGCTGCAGATGTAGTGACATGGCAGTCCCGTCGTCAGCACGGCTGACTAATGCTGGTGACCCTGTTATCTCGGCTTAACCGAAGCGCCCGGTAACGTATTCCTCGGTGCGTTTGATATTGGGTCGGGTGAATATCTGGTCGGTTTCTCCGAATTCGATCAGATTGCCCATTTCCATGAACGCCGTGTAGTCCGATATACGGGCTGCCTGCTGCATGTTATGGGTAACGATCACGATTGTATAGCGCGACTTCAGGTCGAACATCAGGTCCTCGATGTGCGCCGTGGAGATGGGATCGAGCGCGGAGCAGGGTTCGTCCATCAGCAACACCTGCGGCTCCATGGCCAGCGCGCGCGCGATGCAAAGACGCTGCTGTTGGCCGCCTGAAAGGTTCAGCGCGGAATCGTGCAGGCGGTCCTTCACTTCCTCCCACAGGGCAGCCTGCGACAGCGACCGTTCCACCAGTTCATCCATCGAACCGTTGTAGCCGTTGATGCTCGGCCCCCAGGAAATGTTGTTGTAGATGGACTTGGGAAAAGGGTTGGGCTTCTGGAACACCATGCCGATGTGGCGGCGCACTTCCACGGGATCGACGTCGCGCCCGTACAGGTCCTGCCCCGCGAACAACAGTTGGCCTTCGATGCTCACGCCGTCGACGAAATCGTTCATGCGGTTGAGCGAACGCAAGAGCGTGCTCTTGCCGCAGCCGGACGGACCGATGATGGCGGTGATCTTGTTCTTGAGGATGCGGCAGGACACCTTCTTCACCGCCGGCTTGCCGGAATAGAGCACGCTGACCTCTTGCAGATCCAGCACGGCCGGAGTCTGCGCATCATGGCGCTGGGGTTCCGGGGTTTGGGCTGTCGTCATTACTTCAATCTCCGCTCGGTCTTGTTGCGTATGTAGATGGCGGTGGCGTTCATCAAGAGCAGCACGGCCAGCAAGACGATGATGCCCGCCGCCGCCAGCTCATGGAATTCGGGCTGCGGGCGCGACACCCAGTTGTAGATCTGGATGGGCAGCGCGGTGAAGGCGTCCATCGGCCCCTGCGGCAGGAAGGGCACAAAGGTCCCCGCGCCAATCATGATCAGCGGCGCGGTTTCGCCGATGGCGCGCGACAGCGCCAGGATCACGCCGGTCATGATGCCGGGGAACGATGCCGGCAGCACGTGCGACCAGGTGGTCTGCCAACGGGTGGCGCCAAGCGACAGCGCGGCGTAGCGGATGCTCATCGGCACCGTCTTGATCGCCTCGCGGCTGGCGATGATGATCACCGGCAGAATCAACAGGCTCATGGTCAGCGCACCGGAAATCAGGCTGCGTTCCAGCGCGAAAAAGCGCACGAACACCGCCAGCCCCAGGATGCCGTAGACGATGGAGGGCACGCCCGCCAGGTTGGCGATGTTCACTTCGATCAGGCGCGAGAGGCGGCCGCGTTTCGCGAATTCCTCCAGGTACAGCGCCGTGGCCACGCCCACGGGAATCGAGATCAAGGCCACCAGACTGATCATCCACAGCGTGCCCACCAGGGCCGACTTGATGCCGGCGCGCTCGGGGAAGCGCGAGGGGAAGCTGCTGATGAACTGCCAGTCGAGCCAGCCCAGGCCGTCGACGCATACCTGAAACAGCAGCACCGACAGCAGCAGCACGCTGGACCAGGTAATCGCGGCGCAAAAATAGCTGAACAGCCGCGCCTTGCGGTGGCGCCGGCGCAGGTTGCGTATTTCGGTGGCGGATACGAAGGACATCAGTCGTATACCTCGCGGAAGCGGGACAGAATCCACTGCGAGATCACGTTGATCAGCAGCGTGATGGAGAACAGCATCGCCGCCACCGCAAACAGCGTCTGGTAGGCGATGCCGCCCGCGGGCGTGTCGCCCAGGCTCACCTGGACGATGTAGGACGTCATGGTCTGGATGCTTTCCAGCATGCTCAGCGACAGGTTGGGCGTTTGCCCTGCCGCCAGCGTCACCGCCATGGTTTCGCCGATAGCGCGCGCGATGCCGAGCAGGAACGAGGCCATCACGCCCGACAGGCCCGCCGGCACCACCACGCGGGTGGTCACCTCATAGGAAGTGGCGCCCACCGCGTAGGCGGCCTGGCGCAGGCTTACCGGCACCGCGCGCAGGGCGTTGTCGCTGAGCGTGGCGATGGTGGGCAGGATCATGATGCCCACCACGATGGCGGCGCTCAGCGCGTTGAACACCTGAATCGAGGGGAACACGTGCTTGAGCAGCGGGGTGACGAACGTGAGCGCGAAATAGCCGTACACCACGGTGGGAATGCCGGCCAGCAGTTCCAGCACCGGCTTTACCCACTTGCGCATGCGGTCGCTGGCGTACTCGCTCAGGTAGATGGCGCTGCACAAGCCCATGGGAATGGCGATCACCGCCGCGCCGATGGTGACCAGCAGCGTGCCCCAGAGCAGCGGCAGAACGCCAAAGGAACTGGGTTCGAGCAGCGGCACCCAGCGGGTACCGAAGAAGAACTCGATGGGGCTGACGTTGCGGAAAAAGCCGAACGATTCCACCAGCAGCAACACGATGATCGCCGCCGTGGTGATCAGCGAAATCGCCGCGCACACGCGCAGCCAGCCCTTGATCAGCCCTTCGCCCCAGCGCCGTCCGCCCTTGCGGATGTTGGCGCCCGGCAGGTTCATTGCAGACGACGCAGTGACTTGCGCCGCGCGCGGCGCGGCTTCCGATGGCGAACTCACTGGAAGTCGGCCACGCTGCTCTTGGCCGCGGCGTACTCCTCGTCGCGCAGCGGAATGTAGCCGACTTCCATCGACAGCGCCGGGGCGTTGTCCAGGTAGAAGTCGACAAACGCGCGCACTTCGGGGCGCACCATGGCGGCGGCGCTCAGGTAGATGTAGATGGGACGCGAGAGCGGGCTGTAGCTGCCGTCGTTGATGCTCTGCGCGGAGGGGGCTACGGGGCCGTTACCGCCGTCTACCGGCACCAGCTTGAGGCGCGACGCGTTTTCCTCGTAATAGGCGAAACCGAAGAAGCCGAGCGCGCTTTCGTCGCCGCTGATGCCCTGCACCAGCACGTTGTCGTCCTCGCTGGCGGTGTAGTCGGGACGCGAGGCGCCGGAGGCGCCGTTCACGGCCTCGGTAAAGTAGTCGAACGTGCCCGAATCGGTGCCGGGGCCGTACAGGCGCAGCGGCACGGCGGGCCAGCCGGCGCGTATGTCGTCCCAGCTGTCCACGGTGCTGCCGGGTTCCCAGATCATCTTCAACTCTTCCACCGTCAGGTAATCCACCCAGTCGTTGGCCGGGTTCACCACGATGGACAGGCCGTCATAGGCCACCGGCACTTCCAGGTAGCGCAGGCCCTTGGCCTGGGCCTCGGTGATTTCGTTGCCCTTGATGGGGCGGGAGGCATCGTTGATGTCGATCTCGCCGGCGATGAACTTCTTGAAGCCGCCGCCGGTGCCCGACACGCCCACCGTGACCCGCACCCTGGGCGCCACGGCCAGGAATTCCTCGGCCACGGCTTCGCTGATCGGAAATACGGTGGAGGAACCGTCGAGGCTCACTGCCCCGGTAAGTTGGCTGTCGCCGTCCTGCGACGCATCGCCCGAACAGCCGGCGAGCGTGGCGGCGAGGACCAGGACGGCCCCGCGCAAGGTGGGCATGGAAAGGGTCGGGATCATGGGTCGCTCCTGGCCGGATCGGCTCGTCTTGCGGGACGTGAACGTTGAAGCGGCGGCATTGTGCCGCGCCAATGTTAAATTTTGATAAAGACCTGCGAGGCCAGGCATTGCGGCCCTGCCGCGCATGAAGAACAGGTTAAGAGCCGCTGCTCGCCGCCAGTGGCATGCGGAAGCTGAACGTGGAACCGCTGCCGGGCTGTGAGCGCACGCTCACGCTGCCGCCGTGGCGTTCGGCGATATTGCGCACGATCGACAGGCCCAGGCCGGTGCCGCCCAGGCTTTGCGAACGCGCCTTGTCCACCCGGTAGAAGCGTTCGAACACGCGCTCCTGATGCTGCGGCGCGATGCCGATGCCGCTGTCTTCCACTTCCAGCAGCAGCTCGTCGCCGATCTGCGTCAGCCGCAGCGCCACGCGGCCCTTTTCCGGGGTGTACTTGATGGCGTTGTCCACCAGGTT
>DATMFX010000229.1:0-4403 GCA_035555995.1 Hyphomicrobiales bacterium
CTTCGCGCTGCTTGTGCCACGCGCCGTTGCCGATGCCAGCTTCCGGCAGCGTGATTGCGCGCTGGTGCGGTTGCGCTGGGATGAATCGCTTGCGCTTGGCGAGACGCTGCCGATCAGGGAGCGCTATCCCATGCTGTCGCAGGCCTGGCCGCGTTTTGCCGGCAGCAGCGATGGCCGCCTGCGCTATCTGGCACAGGTGGATGCCGATTCCGCCCAGGCGACCGCCGGCTATCCCGCCCGGCCGCGCGAACTGTTGCCTTTGCAGCGTCCCAAATACCTCAGCGCCGCGGCGGCCACGCTGCTGCAGGAACTCGACTCCGGCCGCAATGGCACCATCTGGCACCGGCTGTATCTGGAAGGCTGCATTCCCGCCGGGTGCCGCATCGTGATTTACGCGAAAACGTTCGAGAGCGCCGCCACGCGCGCGGCGCAACCGTTCATCCGGCAGCCGGATTGGGTGTGGTGTTCGCGCCGTGACGAACCGGCCTACGGCAAGGGGCTGGTACCCGCGCGGCGCAACGAAAGCGGTTTGTTCGAATTGCTGCTGCAGCGCAGCGGCGGCGAGGTGCGGCGCATGAGCGGCCGCTACCTGCAATTGCGCATCCAGATGGAAAGCGACGGCCGCCACACCCCGGCGATCCATGCGCTGAAAATCTACTACCCGCGCTTCTCCTACCAGGAACAGTACCTGCCGGAGCATTTTCGCCAGGAGCAGCAACCGGATCCGCAGCAGAGCGAGCTGCCGGCCAACGGCGCCGACCTGCGCGAGCGCCTGCTTGCCGCCTTCGAAAGCCTGCTCACGCCGATCGAAACGCGGATCGCCGCCTCGGAGGTATTGCTGCATCCGCAGCACACGCCGGCCGCGCAACTGCCATGGCTCGGCGAAGCGCTTGGCCAGGCCCTGCCGGTGCAATGGCCCCTGCCGCGCCAGCGCGAATGGCTGATGCACAGCGGCGAACTGCAGCAGTGGCGCGGCACGCTTGCCGGCATTGCGCTGGCGCTCGACATCGTGACCGACGGCGCGGTGGCGAAAGGCCAGGTGGTGGTGGTGGAAAACTTCCGCCTGCGCCGCACCATGGCCACGATCCTCGGCATCGACATGGATGACGCCGAACATCCGCTGACGCTCGGCACCGGCATGAGCGGCAACAGCATCGTGGGCGACAGCCTGATCCTTTCGGAAAAGGATGGCCGCGATTTTCTCGCGCTGTTCGCGCCGGAACTGGCGCAGGACAGCGAACGCGACGCGGTGGAGGACTTTTTCGACCGCTACGGCAACCAGCTCACGATCCTGCTGCACGGCGCGGCGCGCGTGCTCAAGGACAGCGTGCAGCAAACGCTGGTGGCGCAGGTGCCGGCGCACCTGCAATGGCGCGTGCTGGAAAGCGAGCATCCGTTCGTGCTCGGCTTGTCGCCGCTGCTCGCCATCGACACCTTCATCGAACGCCAGCCGCCGCCGCGGCGCGTCACGCTCGATGACACCTACATCGGCCGCGAAGGCCTGTTGCGCAATCCCGTGGCTCTCTCGCCGCGGGACGTCAACGCCAGACCCTGACTATCCGACGGAGCCCTTATGTCCACCTCGATCGACGCCAACCCCACCCTCGAACAGGACGCCACCCTGGATGCGCCCCTACGCAAGGTGGCGTACGAAGCCGGCATGCTGCTTGGCCTGGAAGCCACGCGCGAGGAACAGACCTATCACCGGCGCCGTCTTACCCGGCATCAATACTGGCTGCACGGCGCCGGCACGCTGGCGGGCATGGCGGTGTCGCTGAAGCCGCGCGCGCCGGCGACTTCGGAACCGACCAAGACGTCACTGATTGTCGGCCCAGGACTCGGCGTCGACGGCCTGGGCCGGGAAGTGCTGATCCATGAACCGTATTGCATCGATCTCGGCACCTGGCTCAAGGCGCAAAGCGAAACCCGTTTGCGCGAAGGCTACGACGAAACCGCGAACCTGCTGTGGCTGAAAGTGACCGTGCGCTATGCGGAATGCGAAGTGGCGGCGCAGCCGGTGCTGGCGCGCAAGCTGAACCTCAGCACCGACGCGGTGCAGCCGAGCCGGGTGGCGGACGGCATCCAACTGGAATTGATTCCGGAACTGCCCCCGGCGGAGGAAACCCGCTACCAGCCGTGGTCCGCGCACGCGCCGCTGCCGCAGACGCCGCTTGGCGGCGCCCGTCCCGCGGCGCTCACCGCCACCGAAACCGGCTATCTCGACGCCGGCAGCGATGAAACCGGCCGCCAGCGCGAATTGCAGGCGCGCCTCTTGCACGCCTTCGGCGACGGCGTCGGGGTGAAGCTGCTGGTCGACGAACTGGAAGCGGGCGCACGCTTGTTGCTGGCGCGCCTGTCCATCGCGCTGCCGACCCTGGACGGCATCCTTGCCGCCACCGAGAACGACGAAGTGGTCAACCCCAACGCCATCAGCCTGAACAACCTGGTCAGGCCCTTTCTGATCACCGCCAGCCAGCTGGCTTATCTGCAGCGCTCCGCTGTGTAACAGGAGGAGACGACCCATGCCCGCCACCCCGTCATTTTTGCCACTCGGCAGCCAGCTCGCCACGCGCAAGGGACTGGAAAAGATCGCCGACATCGATCCGCGCCTGACGCGCACCCATTACTTCGACGGTCGCCTGCTGACCGCGGAAGACCTGACCCGCGATCAAAACTATCTGGACCGGCGCCTGCGCGAAGTGGGCCTGGTGCTTGGCTATGGCGTGATTCGCGGGCTGGAGGTGAAGCTGGACGATTTTTCCAGCGTGCTCACCGTAACGCCGGGCACCGCCGTTTCCGCCGCCGGCCGCGTGCTGGAATTGACGCGGGAATTGCGCCTCGATCTTGGCGACCGTGCCCTGCTCAGCGAACTGAACGACGGCCGCAACCAGCGCCTGGATCGTGGCCTGTATGCCATCGTGGTCCGCTATGCCGAAATCGGCACCGACCTGGCCGAGGTATTTCCCACCGATCTTGGCGAGGGGCGCGGCTTTCAGTACGACGTGATTTCCGAAGCGGTGCAGTTTGGCCTGGTACATCTGCCGCAGCCGTTGGCACAGCAGAATCCCCTGCATATCCGCGCCAACCTGGCCAAGGAATTCATGGGCGACGGTTCCGCCGGCGGCGCCGTACCGGAAGACGCGGTGGCGCTTGGCGTGCTGGCGATCCAGAACGATCGGGCACAATGGCTGGACCGCGACCTCCTGCGTCAGCCGCTGCGCGCCAACCCCGACCAGGACGATGTGCAAACCGATCTGGCGCGTCATTACGAAGCCTTGTTCGGCGACGTGATGGCTTATCGCGCCTCCGGCTCGCTCGGCGGCGACTTTGCCGCCACGGAATATTTTCGCGTACTGCCGCCGGTGGGGTCGCTGCCGAAAGGCGCGATCGATCCCGTGAGCGGCCGGCAGGGCTATTTTCCCGAGTCGTTCCATGTGTGGGTGGCGCCGGTGCGCAAGGCGGAACTGGCGCTGATCCGCCAGGAATCGATGGTGCTGCCGGTGATCGACCTGGGGCGCGACGAACCGCTGGACGTCATCGTGCTGGCGCCGCTGTCGAACGCCGACTATGGCCGCTTTGCCGCGCAACTGGAACGGCCCTACGACCCACAAAGCGGGCGTCTCGCCAAGCAGGATCCGCTGCGGCTCAGGCTGTATCCCAAACGTCCGGTGCACGAACTCGATACCGATGCGGCCGCCTGGCAGAACATCTGGGACGCGGTGGGCGAGAGCCAGCTGCTGTATGTGCGGCGTCCGCTGCGCGCGGCGGAAACCGGCATCAGCAGCATCGTGCTGGCGCAGGGTTTTGCGCTGCCGGACGGCGAGGACCTGCCCACGCCGGCGGATGGCGACAACCTGCTGCAGGATGAAGACAGCGTGTTCCTCAACCGCATCGGCATCGCGCAGCTGGCCGCGCAGCGCCCGGCACCCAATGAAACGGGGCAGGAGGCGCAACAAACCCTGCAAAGCGAGTTCGGCGCCGATGCCCTGGTGGTGCAGCGCTGCCTCGATTGTCTGCTGCGCATCGAGCGTGTCTACGACAGCGTGGTGTGGCAAACCCTGCTGGTGTTGGCGCGCGGCGAGAGGCTATCGGATTTTCTGGCGGCGCTCACGCAGGCGCAGGAAACCCAGGGCACCGCCGACGCGGTGAGTGAGATCGGCGCCGGCCTTGGGCTGGACGTGGAGCTGATCGCGGCCTGGGCCGCGCTCGCTGCGCCCACCGAATAACCGGAGCAACACCATGGCCGACATCCTGCTCAACGAACCCGTTCCCAGCCATCCCGATCTGGAACGCTTGCATCTGTTTCCGGGCCGGCATCTCGGCGAGGAAGAATTCGATCGCCTGCAAGCCTATGCCGACCGGCGCCTGCAGCCGCTGCTTGGCGCGGTGGAACCGGGCATCGT
>DATMFX010000230.1:0-11624 GCA_035555995.1 Hyphomicrobiales bacterium
CGTGATGCCCGCGGCAGCGGTGTTGCGCTCGGCCAGCGCCAGGGAATCGGCCACTTCCTCTGAATTCCAGGCTTCATCGAACAGTTCGGCGGAGATGCCGAGCTTGCCGAAGAGCGCGCGTGCCTGTTCCTGCGTGTTCAAAGGCTGATGCTCCTGCTGCAGGTGCTGGAACAGCAGCGGATGGGCCTGCGCCGCCACGTCGAGTTTTACCGCGGTGTAGTAGGCCTGCGCGTGGGTGCGCATCACCGCGTTCCAGATGGCGGGCATGCGGCGCATGGCCACGTCGCCGCGCACCTCGCCGCCGTAGTAGCTCATCATCGGCTCGAATTCCGCACACACGGGGCAGCCGTACCAGAACACATCGAGCACTTCGATAACATCCTCGGCGGTGTCGGTGGCGATCGGGGGATCGATGCGCTCGTAGTGCCTGCCTTCCTCCATGGGACGCGGCTGTGCCGTTGCGCCAATGCTCAGACCCAGCAGCAGCGCCATGCCGCATGCTTGCATCAGGCCGCCCAGAATAGTTGCTGCAGTGGTTCGCATGTCGGGTTTCCGGCGTGCCCCGCGCAGGACGGGGCCGCGTTTGTTCGGGACTAGAAATCGGCCTGGGTCTGGCCGTTGGCATCGACCGGGTGACGGTCGTTCTCGTCGCAGATGTACTCGAGCATTTCCCAGGTGCGATCGCGCCGGAAGGTGTGGCTCAGGTGCCAGGGCTGCTCCAGCACGTTGGGATCCTCGTAGGTGAAATCCAGGTGCAGGGTGTCGGGGTTGTCCTTGTCCAGATACAGCCGTTCATGGATCACCAGGTCTTCGCTGTTGTAGATGCCGGCCACGCCAAGACGCTGGCCGGCGCGGGTGTTGCGGGTTTCCACCACTAGCGTGTCGCCTTCCCAGTGGCCGCGGGAATCGCCGAAATAGCCGGGATCCGGTTCCTCAGGGAAAGGCCTGCCATCGGTGAAGATGCGCCGCACCATCATGTGCGCTTCCTGCATCACCGTGATCTTGCCGGGCGTGAACAGGAATTCGATGCTGTAGGGCATGGTCATGAAATAGGGCATGCCGGGGGGCTCGCAATTGTTCGGGCCTTCGGGAATTTCGTAGTTGGGATCGGCGGCCACCTTCGCGGTTTCCGTCTCGTAGAACTCCTTGGCGGCACCTATCAGTTTGGGCTCCTCGGCGGGGCCGCTGCCAAAGGCGAAGGCGGGGAACCACAGGCCGCGAAAGTCCGGCAACTTGTCTAATTCGGCATAACTGGCGTCGGGCGCGTTGGCGGGGTAGACCACGTCATCCTGCCCCTGCGCCGGCAGAATGACCGAACCGCTCAGTACGAAAAGCGAGAGAAGACAACTGCGGCTGGCGGGTGTCGAGAAGGTCATCAGTGTGCCCCGATTCTAATAATTGGTGGAAAAGTGCGCGTTTGGCCGATACGGCGGCGCTGCACGGGTCTGCCCTCTTTGTCGAACGATGATAATAAGGTCTCGCCGCGCAGTTCAATACGCTGAAGCGGAACCGCCGGTGTGCCGTTGGCGCGTTGAGCGGTCAGGGTAAAGGGATTACTATCGGCTGGCTCGAAATAAATGCGCGCCGGAGCGCATGGATAAAGCTAATAGATGAACGAAGCATCGTTCCGGTTGCCGCAGAGGCACAAATCACACAACGCCAGGAAGGCGACATAATCGATCGGAAATAACGCAAGAGGGAGGAGCGGCTTCATGGTCCACTCCGATTTTCGCAGGGTGCTGCGTCGGGTATCGCTGGGTTGGGTATTGTCCTGCCTGTGTTTTTCCCCCGCGCTGTTTGCCAATCAGGGTAGCGAGGCGCTGCAGCAAGCCGCCGAAGACGGCGACGTGCCCGCGCTGGAACAACTGCTGCGCGCCGAACAACAGGTGAACCAACCCATGCTGGATGGTTCCACCGCATTGCATTGGGCCGCGCTGCGCGATCGTCCGCAGGCCGTCGAATTCCTGTTGCAGCATGGCGGCGACGTGGCGGCACGCAATCGCAACGGCGTGTTTCCGCTGTACCTGGCCGCGCTCAACGGCAGCGAAGCGACCACCGCGCTGCTGCTGGACGCCGGCGCCGATGCCAATGCCACCCTGCCGAACGGCGAAACCGTGCTGATGACGGCGGCGCGCACCGGCTCGCCCGCGGTGATCGAACTGCTGCTTGCGCATGGCGCGCAGGTGGATGCCCGGGATCCCGAATACCAGCAAACCGCACTGATGATCGCGGCACGCGAGAACCATCCCGAAGCCGTGGCCACCTTGCTGCGCTATGGCGCCGAAGTGAATTCGCATACCCGGCTCGGCCCCATGATCGTGCACCTTCCGCCCTGCAAGGGCACGGGTTGCGGTTCCGAGGGCGTGGGCATCAATCGCAGCGGCGTGCCGGATCGCGGCGAGCGCTACGAACAGAAGGGCGGCATGACCGCGCTGCTGTATGCCGCGCGTGAAGGCAACGTGGCGGTGGCGCGCACGCTGCTCGATGCCGGCGCCAAACTTGAACAGACCGAAGCCAACGGCATCGGCCCCTTGTTGATGGCGTTGTTGAACAATCAATTGGAAGCCGGCTACCTGCTGCTCGAGCACGGCGCCGAGGTGAACGTATCCGACTACTGGGGGCGCTCGCCGCTGTTCGCCTCGGTGGATTACCGCAATCTCGAGTTGAACAGTTCCGTCGAGGACAGCCCCACCACCAATCACGTGGACCGCGAACCCATCTTCGCCATGATCGAACGCTTGCTGCAGGCGGGAGCCGACGTGAACGCGCGCACCACGGAATGGCCGCCGGAGAAGAAATGGCTGTATGCGCTCAACGACGTCACCTGGGTGGACATGACCGGACAGACGCCGTTCCTGCGTGCCGCGTTTTCCGGCGACGTGCGCGTGATGCAATTGCTGCTGGACCACGGTGCCGACCCCAGCCTGACCACCTATGCCGGCACCACCGCGCTGATGGTGGCCGCCGGCGTCAACTGGACGGTGGCGCAAACCTACACCGAATCCGATGCGTCCTCGCTGGATGCCGCGCGGCTGTGCCTGTCGCTTGGCGCGGATGTGAACGCCACTAACTCGATGGGGCTGACCGCGCTGCTCGGCGCCTCCAATCGCGGCTTCAACGACATGATTGAATTGCTGGCCGACAACGGCGCGCGGCTCGACGTGCAGGATGCGGCGGGGCGCACCGCGCTGCGCTGGGCGGAGGGCGTGTTCCTGGCGGCGGTGGGCGCGCAGCAGAAGCCGGAAACCATCGCCTTGTTGAAAACGCTGATGGACGAACGGGGCCTGGCGCATGAATAGAGCCGCATTCCCCGGATTCACGTTGCGCCTGCTGCCGGCCCTGTTGCTTGGGCTTGGCGGCACGCTGGCACAGGGGCAGGCGCTGGAAGACAGCCAGGGCCAGCTGGTGGACCGCTACTGCAGCGAATGCCACAACCTCGAGGATTTTTCTGGCGGCTTCGCCTTCGAACTGGTCGATCGCGCAGACGTGCACAACGATGCGCAAATCTGGGAAAAGGTGATCCGCAAACTGAATGCGGGCATGATGCCGCCGCCGGGCCAGGAACGGCCTTCGGAAAACCAAATCCATGCGCTGGTGGCCAATATCGAACAGGCCATCGACGCGCATGCCGAGGCGCATCCCACGCCCGGCGCCCCCCTGTTGCGGCGCCTGAACCGCACCGAATACCAGAATGCCATCCGCGATCTGCTGGATCTGCCCATCGATGCCTCCGAGCTGATGCCGGCGGACGATTCCAGCGGCGGCTTCGACAATGTGGCGAACGTGCTGAGCATTTCGCCGGTACTGCTTGAATCCTACATCGCGGCCGCCTCCAAGATCAGCCGGCTGGCGGTGGGCGACATGAACACCGTGGCGGCCGCCACCACGTATCGTACCGACGGCCAGTCCCAGGCGATGCACAAGGAAGGCCTGGCGCTTGGCACGCGTGGCGGCCTGAGCGTGGAGCACGTGTTTCCGCTCGACGCCGAATACGAGATCACCGTGGCGCGCGGTGGTGCCAACAACGCATTTGCGCTGACCCCATTCGGCGAGAACGACCCGGTGGAGATCGTGGTGGACGGCGAACGCGTGGCGCTGTTGCAGCCGCAGGATCGCGGCACCATCCGCATCCCGCTCACCGGCGGGGTGCACCGGATCGACGCCGCCTATCTGCCGCTTTCGCCAGGGCTTGGCGTGGACGATCTGCACAGCGTCTGGGCCACCAGCACCGGCCTCGGCAACCTGAGCATCCGGGGGCCGCTGGATGCCACCGGTCCCGGCGATACTGCCTCGCGCCGCAGAATCTTCGTCTGCCAGCCCGAAGCGGGTCCGCAGGAAGCCGCCTGTGCCAAACGCATTCTCGAGCAGCTTGCCACGCGCGCCTATCGCAGACCGGTGGACCAGCCTTCGCTCGACATCCTGCTGTCCTTCTATGAGGATGGCCGCGAGCGCGGTGGTTTCGAAACGGGCATTCAATACGCGCTTGCGCGCCTGCTGGTGGATCCGCAGTTCATCTTCCGTTTCGAGGCCGAACCCGAAAACCTGCCGGTGGGCGCCATCTACGCGGTGGACGACTATGAACTGGCCAGCCGGCTGTCCTTCTTTCTGTGGAGCAGCATTCCCGATGCGCGTCTGCTGGAACTGGCGGGGCAGGGCAGGCTGGGTGATCAGGGCGTGCTCGAGGCCGAGGTGGCGCGCATGCTGCTCGATCCCAAGGCCGAATCGCTGGTCACGAATTTCGCCACGCAGTGGCTGTCGCTGCGCAAGCTGGACGCCGCCAATCCGGTGTCCACCGATTTCGACAACGCCCTGCGCGACGCCATGCTGAAGGAAACCCAGCTGCTGTTCGCCAATGTGTTGCACGAGGATGACAGCATCATCGACTTTCTCGATGCGAACTACACCTACGTCAACGAACGCCTGGCGCAGCATTACGGCCTGCCCGGTATCCGCGGCAGCCATTTCCGCAAGGTGCCGCTGCCCGCGGGCGCCCGCCGCGGCCTCCTGGGGCATTCCAGCATTCTCACCATCACCTCCGCGCCCAACCGGACCTCTCCGGTGATCCGCGGCACCTGGATACTGGAGAACCTGCTGGGCACGCCGCCGCCGTCGCCGCCGCCGGGCGTGGAAACCAACCTGGACGTGAGCGTGCCGCTGGACGGGCGCGTCATGACCATCCGCGAACAACTGGAGCGGCATCGCGCCGATCCGTCCTGCGCCGCCTGCCACAGCGTCATCGACCCGCTCGGTTTCGCGCTGGAAAACTACGATGCCATCGGCAAATGGCGCGACGAAGAAGGCGGCAGCCCGGTGAACACCCATTCCAGGCTCTGGGATGGCACGCCGCTGGATGGCCCGCAGGGCCTGCACGCGGCTCTGATGACCCGCCAGGGCATGTTCGTGGAAGCCTTCATCGAAAAACTGATGACCTACGCGCTTGGGCGCCGGGTCGAATACTACGATATGCCGGCCATCAGGGAAGTGACCGAACAGGCGCAGGAGCAGGACTACCGGCTTGGCGCCATCGTGCAGGGAATCGTGAACTCGGTAGCATTCAGGATGCGGACGAAAGCGGACAACGGCCAGACCGACGTAGCACTGGCCTCTGAAGCAGCCACTCAAAGGTAGGAGGGCCGGACATGTTCATTACCAAGAAACATCTGTCGCGCAGAACCATGCTGCGCGGTGCCGGCGCGGCGGTGGCGCTGCCGCTGCTCGACGCCATGATTCCCGCGGGCACCGCGCTGGCGCAGACCGCCGCAGTGCCACGGCCGCGCCTCAGCGCCATCTACATTCCGCATGGTGCCACCATGGCCAAGTGGACGCCCTCCATAGAAGGCAAGAACTTCGATTTCTCCGAAATCCTGGCGCCGCTCGAAGAGTACCGCAATGCGCTCAACGTGATCAGCGGCCTCGCCAACGAGCCGGTGGGCCCGTGGAAAGGCGAGGATTCCGGCGGCGCGCAGAACCACTCACGCGCGGCGGCCGCCTTCCTCACCGCGGCGCATCCGGTGAAGGGCGACATGGCCTTCGTGGGCGAATCGCTCGATCAGGTGGTGGCGCAGGCGCTTGGGCGCGATACCCCGCTGCCGTCGCTGGAACTCGCCATCGAACCCTCTGGCCTCACCTGTGGCACCAATTTCACCTGCGCCTACAGCAACACCCTGTCGTGGAAAACCCCGACGCTGCCGATGCCCATGGAAAACAATCCGCAGCTGGTGTTCGAACGGCTGTTCGGCGAAGGCGCCACCGACGCGCAGCGCCGCGAACGCCGCCAGCTTTCCGCTAGCATGCTCGATTCGATCCGGGAGCAGGTCAGTTCGCTGAACCGTTCGCTGCCCGCCGCGGACCGTGCGCGGGTGGACGATTACCTGCAGGAAGTGCGCGAAATCGAGCGCCGCGTGCATCTGGTGGACGAGCGGCTCAGCGCCGATCTCGATCTGCCGCCGGCACCCACCGGCGTGCCGCGCGACTTCGAATCGCACGTGGACCTGATGTTCGATCTGCAGGTGCTGGCCTTCAAGGCCGAGATCACCCGCATCAGCTCCATGATGCTCTCGCGCGAAAACAGCAACACGCGCTATCCCGGCAGCGGCGTGGCGGAAGGCTTCCACAACGCCTCGCATCATTCCAACGAGCAGAAGAACAAGGATCAGTTCGCGGTGATCAACCGCTACCACATCACCGTGCTCAAGAAGCTGTTCGACAAGCTGGCCACCACGCCGGATGGCGACGGCACCCTGCTCGACCATTCCCTGGTGCTGTACGGCAGCAGCCTGAGCGACGCCAACGAGCACAATTTCGACCCGCTGCCGATCCTGCTGGTGGGCAATGCCGGCGGCCGCATCGAAGGCAACCGCCATCTGATCTTTCCCGACCACACGCCGCTTGCCAACCTGCATCTGGCCTTGCTGGACAAGTTCGGCATTGCGCGGGAGAGCTTCGGTAACAGCACGGGGATGCTGACGATCTAGCGTGCGGGCCGGCGGCGCTTCAGGCTGCTGGTCCCGATGACCTCGATGGCCTCAATAAGGGTTCGATGAAGTGCGCGGCCGGGCTCAGCGCTTGGCCGCGTGCTGCATGGTGCGCTGCTTGGTGATGTTCCACTCCCGTTCCTTGGTGACCTCGCGCTTGTCGTGGCTTTGTTTGCCCTTGGCCAGCGCGATCTGGCATTTCACCAGGTGGCCCTTCCAATACATCTTGGTACACACGCAGGTGTAGCCTTTCTGCTGCACGGCGGCGAACAGGCGCGCCAGCTCCTTGCGCTTGAGCAGCAATTTGCGGGTGCGGGTGGGGTCGGCCACGAAATGGGTGCTGGCGCTGAGCAGCGGCACGATCTGGGCGCCGAGCAGCCAAGCCTCGCCGTTCTTGATGATGACGTGGCTGTCCACCAGCTGCACTTTCTTCTCGCGCAGGCTTTTGACTTCCCAGCCGAGCAGCGCCATGCCGGCTTCGAACCGGTCTTCGATGAAGTAGTCGTGGTTGGCCTTCTTGTTGACGACGATGGTGGTGTCGTCGTGTTTTGCTTTCTTTGGTTTTGCCATGGGCGCGGATTATAGGCGTCTTGCGCCGCGCATCCTATGGCGCGTTTGCAAAAGGGCAGGGTGCGTTATAAGGTGCCGCGATTGTCTTTTCAGGCCTTGCCCATGGTGTCCATCTCGCGTTCCGCACTGCTGCCGTATTCCGATGCGGAAGTGTTTGCGCTGGTGAACGACATCGCCGCCTACCCCCAGTTTCTGCACGGTTGCCTGGCGGCGCAGGTGCTGAGCGCTGACGAGCACCAGGTAACCGCCCGGCTGGAGCTGGGCAAGGCTGGCCTGCGCTATGCCTTCACCACCCACAATCTGTTGGAGTCGCCGCGGCGCATGGTGATGCAGCTGGTGGAAGGGCCGTTTCGCAGTTTCGCGGCCGAATGGCGCTTCATTCCGTTGACGCCAGACGCCTGCCGCACCGAGCTGGACATGCAGTTCGAATTCAGCACGCGGCTGCTCGACCGCGCGCTGCGCGGCCTGTTCGAAAGCACCAGCAACGATCTCGTCGACGCCATCTGTCAGCGCGCGGTGCATGTCTATGGCCCCCGCTGATTTGAGTGCCGGCGAAAACCGCGACGAGCGCCTGGTGGTGGAGGTGGCCTATGCGCTGCCGGAGCGCCAGCGCATCATCGCGCTGCGGGTGCCGCCGGGCACCACCGCGCTCGAGGCGGTGCGGCAGTCGGGCATCAGCCTGGAATTTCCGGAAATCGATCCGGCCACGGCGCAGTTGGGTATTTTTTCGCACCCGCTGGACGGCAAGTCGTTGCCGCTGCCGGCGGAGTATCAGTTGCGGGCGCACGATCGGGTGGAAATCTATCGCCCGCTGCTGGCCGATCCAAAGGCCGCGCGCGCGCGCCGCGCCGCCAAGGCCAGAAAGGCGAAACAGGGTGGCGCCCCGGCAACGCGGGGCGAGAGTGAAGAGGGCCGGAACGGCTAGCGAGTGACGCTTACGGCGCCGAACTGGGCGTTTTCCGGCGTTTGGGTAAAATCGCCGCTGAAGCGTGTCAGTTCGTTGTTCTCGAAGAACACGGTAAGGCGCTCCTGCACCCGTTCGCCGCCGCCGGGCTGAAAGCTGTACACGTAGTCCCAGCGATCCTGGTGGAAGGTGTCGCGCACCAGCGGCGTCCCGAGGATGAAGATCACCTGGTTCTTGGTCAGCCCCGGGCGCAACTGATCCACCATTTCCTGGGTGATGATGTTGCCCTGCGGAATATCGATACGATAGACACCGGGAAAGCTGAACGAGGAAACGCTGCCACAACCGCCAAGCGCCAGCAGCAGTGCCAGGACGCACGGCAGGGAGCGCGGGGAAAGGGTGGGGCAGGACACGGAACGGAACATCTGTAACATCTAAGGCTGTACCTGCAATCTAAGGCTGTACCAGAAAGGGTGTACCTGGATTTACTTACCCGTAGGTCCGGGCATAATACCCGAAACCGATTTTTGCTGTCAGCCTGTCGATTTTGCTTAAGTATTACAGGCCCGCCCCCATTGAGAGGTATGCACCATGAGCGGACAAAATCAGGAATTACGCAAGGCTGGCCTGAAGGTCACCCTGCCGCGCGTCAAGATCATGCAGATACTGGAGGCCGCCAAGGATCGGCATCTGAGCGCCGAGGACGTCTACAAGGCGCTGCGCGATGCCGACGAGGACGTGGGCCTGGCCACCGTGTACCGGGTGCTCACGCAGTTCGAGAGCGCGGGCCTGGTGCAGCGGCATCACTTCGAGGGCGGGCATTCCGTGTTCGAGATGAGCTCGGAGGAACACCACGACCACATCGTCTGCACCAAGTGCGGCAAGGTCGATGAGTTCATCGATCCCATCATCGAGGAACGCCAGGAGCTGATGGCCAAGAAGCACGGTTTCACCATCAGCGACCATTCGCTGTACATCTACGGCCTGTGCGAAGTCTGCCAGGTTTCCTGAACGGTGGCCTCGGGCGGCGACGCGCGAATCAAACCAGGGCATGAAATGGGTGCCTGAAACGGGCCGCTGGGCATGAGCCACAGCGGCCCGTTGTCATGCGCGCAGTATTTCCTGGGCGTGCGCCAGCGATTTGCGTGATTGTTCGTCGCCGCCCAGCATGCGGGCGATTTCGTTGATGCGACCGGCGCGATCCAGTGTTTGCAGCCCGGTGCTGGTGTGCTTGCCGTCGGAGTGCTTGCTCACCAACAGATGCTGATCGGCCTGCGCCGCCACCTGCGCCTGGTGGGTTACGCACAACACCTGCCCGCGCTGGCCCAGCTCATGCAGCAGTTCGCCCACCGCCTTGGCGGTGCCGCCGCCGATCCCCACGTCCACCTCATCGAACACCAGTGCCGGAATGCGCGAGGTTTGCGCCGTGACCACCTGGATCGCCAGGCTGATGCGCGACAGCTCGCCCCCGGACGCGATCCTGGTGAGCGGTTTTGGCGGCTGGCCGGGGTTGGTGCTGACCAGGAATTCCACGTGATCGTGCCCGCGCGGCGAGGGCAGGCCGGCCGGGTCGGTGTTCAATGCTGCCTCCAGGCTGGAACTGGCCATGCCGAGCAGCGCCAGCTTGGCGTTGACGGCCGTGCTCAGCTTGCGTGCCGCCTTGACGCGTGCCTGGCTCAGCGCGCCCGCCTGCTTGCGGTAGAGCGCCAGCGCCTGTGCGTGCTGCGTTTGCAGTTGCTCCAGGCGATCGTCGGCGCCACTGATGCTGTGCAGCTGTTCGCGCAGCGCCAGATTGTGGCCATACAGCGCCTGGGGCTCCACGCGATGCTTGCGCGCCAGGCGATGCAGCAGGCCAAGGCGCTCGTCCACTTCCAGCAGACGTTCGGGATTCAGCTCCACCCGATCCAGCGCCTTGTCGAGCGTGGCGCCGGCTTCCTCCACCTGGATCAATGCGCTTTGCAGCAGCGTGGCCGCCTCGCTCAGGGCCGTGGTGGTGTAGGGCAGTTCCTCGAGCAGCGTGCAGGCGCGGCGCAGGCCCTGCTCCAGGTTGAAATCCTCCGCCTCGCTGCAAAGCTGCGCCAGGTTCTGCAACGCCCCGCGCGCGGCGTCGGCATTGCTGAGCTGGCTGTGTTCCTGCTCCAGCGCTTCCAGTTCGTCCGCGGCCAGCGCGGCCTCGTCCAGTTCCTGCACCTGGAAGCGCAGCAGTTCCAACTGGGCGGCATCGGCGTTGCGCCGCGTGCTCAGATCCTCGATTTCCTGGCTCAGCCGGCGCAGTTGGGCGGCGCTTGCGGCCACTTCGCGGCTGGCGTCCTCCAGGCCGCCGAAAGCGTCCAGCAGGCGCTGGTGGGTGCCGCTCTTGAGCAGCGACTGATGCTCGTGCTGGCTGTGGATGTCGATCAGCATGTCTCCCAGCGTGCGCAGCTCGGCAAGCGTGGTGGGTTGGCCGTTGATATAGGCGCGCGAGCGGCCGTCGCGGCTCAGCACGCGGCGCAGGATGCACACAGTGCCGTCTTCCTCGGGAAAGTCGTGCTCGGCCAGCCAGGCGCGGGCTTCGGGCTGGTGTTCCAGGCTGAACAGGGCGCTGATGTCGGCACGGTCCTCGCCGATACGGATCACGTCCAGGTCGGCTCGATCGCCAAGCGCCAGGCCAAGCGCGTCGAGCATGATGGACTTGCCGGCGCCGGTTTCGCCGGTGATGGCGGTCATGCCGGATTGCAGTTCGAGATCGAGGCGTTCGACCAGGGCAAAGTTCTGGATGGTGAGCTGGGCTAGCATGGCGGGCACGGCAGTCTGGGGTAAGCGATTGTAGTGCAAGGTTCCCCAAAATATCACAGGGAAGCGGCTCTGGCCTGCGCAATGCTTTTGGCGAGGGGAAGGGCTTGAATCAGGCGGGGTGGCCCCCATATTCGCCGCCAGTTTGCATAAACGAAGGCAGGAGGAAGCCATGGCCGACGAACCACAGGACAAGACCACGACCGCCGATACCTTCGGGGTGACCGACGACCCGCTCGTCTCCTCCTCTGCCGAAGCCGGGGTGGATGAGCTCGCCGAGCGCATCCAGGAGGCCGTGGCCGCCGCCCTGGCCGAGCAGCGCGACACCGTGCTGCGGGCCCAGGCGGAAATCCAGACCATGCGCCGCCGCTGCGAGGCGGACGTGGAAAAAGCCCACAAGTTCG
>DATMFX010000231.1:0-8456 GCA_035555995.1 Hyphomicrobiales bacterium
AACAATCCGGTCACGTCGCAGGAATCGGTGTGATAGGAAAGTTCCTCGTTGCTGGTATAGCCCCGCCCCTGTGGACTCTTGGTGGGCAGGCCAAGATTCATGACGTCCCCCAGGATGTCGCCGCGCATGCTCTGCGAAACCGCGGTGCCGAGATGCACGCCTATGCCCCAGTAGATCAGCCGCAGCTCATCCTTGCTGTAGCCTGCCACGGGAAAGCCGCGCAACAGCCGCAGCCCCAGGCCGTTTTCCAGCACGTCGCGCGTCTGCGCCAGTTCCGCCGCCAAGGTGGGCAGCGGAAAATTTTCCACCGTGAGCTTCTCGATCGTGATGCCGGCATCGCGTGCCCCGCGAAACGCCTGCTCGATCTCGGCGATCTCGGCCGCCGTGAAGCGGCGCACCCACTGCCCGGCTGCCATGACCTGCGGCCCTTTCCAGGCGGCCGGTATTGCCATCGGTTCGAACATCACACTCTCCTTTCTCGGCCACGGAATATCACGGCACGATGACGCTGGTGCCTTCGTTGCCGATCAGTTCCGCCGGCGCCAGATTGTTTTCCTGACACATGTACTCGAACATTTCCTCGTCCTCGGCCCATTTCACCGTGTAGCCGCTGGTCCAGGGCGCGGTGAACACGCCCGGGTCATCCAGGGTTACCACGTATTCCAGGGTGTCGAAGTCGGTGCGGGTGAAGCGTTCCACCAAATGCAGCTGCTCGGTATTGGGAAAGCCGTCGCGGTTCATCCAGGAACGTTCGTTCATTCCCACGGTATCGACCACCAGCGTGTCGCCTTCCCAATGGCCTATCGAATGGCCGAAATAGGTGGGGCGCAGAGGCTCGGGGTGGCCGCGCCCATCCAGGTAGATGATGCGATAGCTCATGGAGTTGGAGATATTCATGATGTAGATCTGCTGCAGCTCCGGGATGTCCACGATTTCATAACCGTACGGCGACATGATCTGCCGGGGGCCGCCGGCCACCTTGCAGCGGGTGTAGGGTTCAGAAGCGAGAAACAGCGTTTCCATACGGTATTTCGTCAACGCCCTGGCCCAGGGCTGCAGCGGCACATCCTCCAAGTGGATGGGGGCGTCCAGGGTCTGGTCGGCCTGATAGGAATCGGGATTGACGGCAAGATATTTGGTGCCGCGCGACCACATGCCGGTTTCGCCTGGCGGCGGCCCGAAATTGATGCGGCCATCGTCGTGCCGTGGCGCCGGGCGAGCGGTAGCTTCCTGTTGTTGCGCATTCGCCACGCCGGCTTGAAACGGCAGTATGGCAAGCGTAAGCAATGCTGCCAGGATTCCTGATGCGTGCTTCATCGTTGTCCTCCCGAGAAGGCTGGTGACGTCATGACACTGGCCGTTTTGATCACGGCCGGTTGTCCTGGCAAAAGTATTCGGGCAGTTCCATGGTGGGCACCCACTGCAGGATGGCGGTGCTTGTCCACGGCCGGGTATAGGCGCCCGGGTCGTCCACGGTCACCGCATACTGGAGCGTGTTGGCATCCAACCGGGAAATGCGTTCGATCAGATGCAGCTTCGAGGTGTGGGGCAGTCCACCGTTGGAAAACCAGAATGTTTCGTTGAAGCCCTTGGTATCCACCACCAGGGTGTCGCCCTCCCAGTGGGCAACGGCCCGTCCGTAGAACAGTGGATTGTTGTCGTCGCCGTCGATGTCACCCTTTTGGTCCCGGCCATCGGTGTAGATCAGCCGCCAGTTGTGATTGCCGGCGGCCATCAACACGAAGATACGCTGGCGTTCGCGCTGCTCGGCAAACTGGATGCCGTAAGGGCTCTGGAATTGCCGGGGTCCGCCAGGCGGCATGCAGTACTGGAACATTGGGTCACTGGCGAGGGAATCACGCTGGCGCAGGAGATAGAGGTCACGCGCCCAGGGCTGAAAGGGCGCCACGCGGGGCGCATCGTCGAGGTTCTCCAACAGCCCGAACGCGTCCATTGAGATTTCCATGCCGTCTTCCACGAGCGAACTGCGGTTTGGCACTGCCCAATATCCGCTGATCCGCGGCTGGCCATCGGGCCAGCGTGGAGTAGCGCCAGGGGTGCGCGCGTCCAGGCCCAGCGCGGATTCGAACGTGCCCTCCTCCACGGTATAAAGGCGGCGGCCATCGGTACTGATCGCCTCTCCCCAGATCTGGCGCGTACCGTTGCGTGCCAGTGGCCCCTGCACGGTAATCCGGGTACCGGGCGCCACCGACTCTTCCCGCCAGCCGTTCCATTCCAGTTCGATGGGACTTGCCAGCTCCACCGCCCAATTGCTGGTTTTGCCGGGAATTTCCCCTTCCACGTTGATGAACACATGCGCATGCGGGTTGGCCCAATCGACGCCGGTGACCACGCCCGTCACGGTTCTGGTATCAGTGGGATCGAACTTGGCCTGCACGGGATGATGCGCCCAGGCCTGGGCGCTCAGCAGCGCTGCCAGCACGATAGTCCCGAGACATTTTCTTAGTCTGATCATTTTCCTCGTCCCCATTGCGGCAGGCCCGCGCCCACCTGTGGTATCCACTCTGCAAGCGCCGGGTTCATCCATCGATCGGCACCTGGTCGAACTCGCGCGGCGTCGCAATGAGCTTTTCCGCACCATGCTCCGTGACCACCACCGGATCGCCCAGCACGTGGTAACCGGCAAGCGGCGTGAAGGTGTTGGGATGGACGATCACCACCGCATTGCGTTCCAGTACCGTTTCCACCCCTTCCAGGATGGGCACCTCATCGAAGTGCAGCCCCAGGCAATGCCCGCGTACCCGGGTGTATTCCGCGCTGCAGTAGTCGCCATAACCATGCTTGCGGAACACGTCGTTTTCGGCCTTTGCCACTTCATGCGCCGTAACACCGGGCCGCAGCACCGCCAGACCGGCGGCCACCGCTTCGTCGAACAGTTCGAAGGAACGGCGCTGCCGGTCATTGGGCTTGCCCAGCACGGCGGTGCGGCAAATCTGGGTCCAGTAACCGTTCCATTGCGGCGTAAGCTCGGTGCGCACCATGTCGCCGATCGCCAGCCGCCTGTCGGAAGGCGGTGTCATGCCTCTTACCTCGGTGCCACCGGAAGCGATGAGCATGAAGTTGTCCTCGCCGCCCAGCATGCGCAGCGTGGCTTCCACCCTGGCCACGATTTCGAACTCCCTCGCACCGGGTTGGCAGGCCGCCACAAATGCCTTCCAGGCAGCGTCGCAGATTCGTCCCGCCTGGCGCAGTTGGGCGATTTCCCAATCGCTTTTCACGCGGCGCAGGCGATCCAGCAGCGAGGATGCGGGCACCAGCTTCGCCTCCGGCAAAGCCTCGACGAGATGCCGCCGCACCCGATGCGGCATGAATTCCAGCCCCGCCACACCCAGGGTCAACCTGCGGCCGCTTTCGCGGATGCGCGCGCCAAGCGGTCCGATGTCCAGCAACCGCAGCTGCCTGACGTCCTCGATGAATCCGGCGTTGCGCACGGCCGCCTCATCCTCCAGTGAAATCACGAATGCCGTTGCGGCCCCCGCCGCGGGCAGGAACACCATGCCTGCGCTGGAGCGCAGCGGCGCCCCCGACAGATAGCGAAAGTTTTCCCGCCGCCAGGCGGGGCTGTACACGAGCAAGCCGTCCAGCTCCGCCGCCGCCATTTCCAGGGCAACCCTGCCGAAACGAAGATCCCTTTCTTCCAAACCGACTCCCTTGATGACCGATCCCATAACCCTTCCCATCAATAACCTGCCTCGGCGAGGCAATGACTGCTTGTTGCGGCACACCCTTCAGCGGGCGACCAGACTGTCGACGCCCGTGTTGGTCACGATGACGGTTTCCGCCGCGTGCACCTCCTCGCCGTCACGAAACAGCGACAGCTTGAGGGAAACCACTTCGCCTTCCCGCAAGGGCCTGGTCGCATCACCCTCCTGCCGGTAGTCGCCCCCGGTTTCGATCTCCGTCTGGCGGATGCAGGAAAAGGCATGGCGGTATCCCACGTACATCCAGTCGGCCACCTGTAAGGCCAGCCCCTGCTCGGTAACGCCGGGCTGCACCGCTGCCAGAAGCTGTGTCATCAGGGTGTTCGTCAGGACGGCGGTGGCCCCGCCACGCGGCCGGCACAGGCGCAGCCAGACATAGCGGTATTGCGCCACGGCATCGATGTAGGCGCTGCCGTCGTGCAGCTTTCGGCAATGCATGTGGAAATCGAGAAAGCCCCGCAAGCGCGCCTCGCGCACGGCGATCTCGGTCCACTGTTCGGGCGTGGCGCCTTCCGTCCAGGCGCAGGCCAGCGCCTCGCCAAGCAGGCTTCCGGCACGACGCAGCAGCGCGCGTTCGGCATCGTCGGGAATTTCACGCAACGCGGCGATGGCGCCGGGCGTATCGACGAACGTGGCGCGCGGCAGCATGGCCCGCAGGCCATCGAGCACTTCGGCGGGCCACCATGCCATGTCGTTTATCGCCACGTGCATGTCGCCGCCAAGCCAGCGCTCGCGCAGATGCACGGCAATGTTCTGTACCAGATTCTGGCCGCTGTGGATGTCATCGAGCACCGTGGTATTCCTGATCCACGGCTGCACCCGCTTGGACAGCTTCATGATCAGCGCCGGCGCCCCATGGACCGGCACCACCAGCACACTCTCGTTCCAATACAGGCAGAAGTTGGTCAGGTAATCCATGCCCGCCGATCGCGAGACATCCCCGTAGATGAGCGCCACGTCCAGCTTCGCTGCGCGCAGGCCATCACGAAAACGGTCCAACCGCTGCATGAATACCGATGCTGCGCTTTCGGCGTCATCGAGCGTCACAAGTCCTCTTTTCATCCCTGCGCTCCCGCTGCATGCGTTGCCACTACAAGAACTCCCTGGGATCGGTAATGACACCGGTAATCGCCGACACCGCGGCCACCACCGGACTCGCGAGGTAGATCTCGGATTCATAGCTGCCCATGCGGCCGCGGAAATTCCGGTTTGCCGTGGACAGCGTGACTTCTCCCGCATCCATGGCGCCGCCGTCGCCCGCGCAGGCGCCGCACCCTGGATTGGTGATGAGTGCCCCGGCATCGATCAGGTCGTTGAGAATGCCGCTCTCGACCGCCTGCCGCATGGTGTCCCGCGAGCCGGGTGTCACGATCAGGCGCATGCCCGGCGCCACCTTGCGCCCCTTCAGCACGCGCGCGGCCTGCAACAGATCCTCGTACTTGGCATTGGCGCAGGAACCGATGAACACCTGGTCCAGATGGGTGCCGACCACGGCGGAGATCGGCTTCACGTTGTCGACCTCGTGCGGGCAGGACACCTGCGGTTCGAGAGCGTCGACGCGAATGTCGAGCACCTTGAGATAGGTGGCACCGGGATCGGGCAACAGCAGATTCCGATAGGGATCCACCACACCGGCTTTGGTGAGGTATTCGAACGTCTTGTCGTCCGGCCGGACGTAGGCATTCTTGGTGCCAAGCTCCATGGCCAGGTTGCACAGCGTCATCCGCTCGGAAATCGACAGGTTCGCCACCAGTTCGCCATCGAATTCCATGGAACAGTAGGTGGCGCCATCGGCCGTGAGCTCGCCGATGAGTTTGAGCATGAGATCCTTGGCGCTTACCCACGGGGGGAAACTGCCCTGCAGGTTCACCTGGATGGATTCGGGCACGCGCATCCAGATCACCCCCGTGACCCAGGCCGCGGTGATCTCGCTGAAGCCCACGCCGGTGCCGAAGGCGCCAAGCGCGCCGTAGATGGTCGAATGGGAATCCGTGCCGATGATGACTTCGCCCGGGCGGATGTGGCCCCGTTCCATCAGCACCAGATGCGCGATGCCTTCGTTGATATCGTAGAACGCGCCCACCTTGTTTTCCATGGCGAAATTGCGGCACAGCCGGTGGTGGCCCGCGATCAGGTTGGTACGCGCCGGCGCGATGTGGTCCATGACCATCGCGATGCGTTGCGGATGCAGTATCTTCGCGCCGCCGAGCTTCTCCAGCGTGCGGATGCAGCGCCAGCTTGCCGTATGGCTCATGTACAGGTCCGGCTCGACATCGACGATCTGTCCCGGCTCGAGCCCGCTGCAGCCCGATGCGCGCTCCAGCGCTTTCTGCGCGAATGTTCTGGCTTGCGTTTGCATTACTTACCTTCCTTCAGGAGCTGAACCGCGACGTAGGGAATCAACCCGCCCGATTCCAGGATGCTCATGGTGCTTTCCGGGTAGGAGGGAAACGTGAAGTTGCCCTTTGGCGTCTGGATTTCGCCCGCCTTCATGTCCACGTAGAGGTCGTCACCCGACTCCACCGCCGCCACGGCTTCCGGACACTGGATCGCCACCAACCCGGTGTTGATCGCATTGCGGAAGAACACCCGCGCGAAAGAGTCGGCGATGATGGCCTGCACGCCGGCGCCGATGAGGCAGCTCGCCGCCTGTTCCCTGGCACTGCCGCAACCGAAGTTGCGCCCCGCCACGAGAATCTTGGTTTTCTGCAGTTTTCGCTGAAAGTCGTCCCCCAGGGGTTCGAAGGCATGCTTGGCAAGCTCCTGCGGATCGATGCTCACCAGATAGCGGCCGGGGATGATCACGTCGGAGTTGACGTTGTCTCCCATCTTCATGCAGGCGCCGCCGAGTTTGTTTTTCAATATGCTCATGTAGACACTTCTCCAACATCGATAAGGGCGCCGTGCACCGGTACGCCCCGCTTCCCTGTCGGGAGGCCGTCCCTTTGCACGGCCTCCCGGTCCTCTTTCATTCACTGCCTCTGTCACTGCCTCAAAAGCTGAAGTTGACTCCCAGCTTGTACATGCGCCCCCTGGCGTCATACAGGCCCGCGTTGAACGGCAGACTGCCGGACGAGAGCGGCGGGAAACGATCGCCCAGGTTGATTACCGCCAGCGTCACGGAGCCGCCGAGCTGCGCCGGCAGTTCGTAGGTGTAGTTCAGGTCCCACACCGAGTAGGACGCATTGGAGTTGAGCGGGTTGGCGTTGGGACTCGTGACCTTGTAGCCGTCGGTGTAGCGTCCGGTGAGCCGCAGGTAGTGCGCCCCTTTCCTGACCTCCTGGGTGAACGTGGTACGCAGCTGGCGGTTGTTGGCGCTCAGGCCGATGATGTTGTAGCCATCGGTGCCGACACCGTCGCGCAGTTCGCCGGTGACCGCATCGATGCCTTTCAGGGTGAGGATGTAGGCGCCGGCGAGGCGGGTGCGCAGGTCGACGCCCCCCACGGCGGTTTGATAGTCGATGTCGAAATCGAGGCCGGTGGTGTCCATGCGGTCCTGGTTCACCCAAAAATTGTTGAACACCCGGATATCGAGCGAGGAGACGCAGTCATCCGGCAGCGGCTGGCCGGACTGGGGATTCCAACGGCCGGTGACTTCGCAGACTTCATTGGGCGCACCGGGGAACAGCGGGTTGTGGACGTTGTCGTTGATGTAGCCGTCGGCAATGTCGAGTTCGAGGAACTCGTTGGCATCGGTGCGGGCGATCAGGTCGGTGAATTTGTAGGACCAGTAGGTGGTGCTCAGCGTCAGTGCGTCGGTGGCATCCCAGGTGACGCCGAAGCTCCAGTTTTCCGAGGTTTCCGGCTTCAGGTCAGGACTGCCTACCGTATAGCCCTCCGCCTGCTGCTGTTCGCCGCCGACAATGATGTTGGCGCGGCCGCCTTCGCCGGAAACGCCATAGAACGCGACTTCGCTGGGCACCCTGAACGAGGTGCCCCAACTGGCGCGCAGGTAGAGGTTGTCGGTTGGCGTATACAGCGCGCTTATCTTGGGTTCGGTGCTGCCGAGGCTGTCGGTTTCCTCCCAGCGCACGGCAAGGTCGAGTTCAAGTTCGCGGGTGGGGTACAACACGGTTTCGGCAAACAGCGCGCTGGTGTCACGCTTGGCGCTCCAGTCGCGCAGCGGCTGCGGGTCGGAGCCGAAACCACCATCGACGCTGATCGGATCCACGTTGATCTCCAGCGTCTGGCGCCGCAACTGGCCACCGAAAGCCAGTCCGGTGGCACCGCCGGGCAGTTCGAAGGTTTCTCCGGTAACGATGGCTTCCGCGGTCCACAGGGCGGCCTTGCCCGACTCGTTCTCATAAGTGGTGAACCACCTCTGCACGTCTGGATCGCTATAGGTGGGATCGCCGGGCTTGGCCAGCAGGCGGGAGGCAAAGGGGTTGTACCACATGCAGGACCCCACGCCAGGCTGGATGTCGGGATCGTTGGCGGCGCCGGTCACGGCGTTGAAATTGCACTCCGGGCCGCCGTAGCCGTTCAGCGCCAGGTTGAGGCGCTGCGCGATCGTTTCGGGGTTGTAGCTCTCGGTGTCGTTCTGCGAGTAGGCACCGTTGAGCTTCCAGCCCCAGGAATTCTCGACCCCAAAGTCGCCATCCAAAGTCGAGGCCACCCGGTAGGTGAACTGTTTGTTGCTCTGCTCCACCGGACCTTCGATCGGGCTGAAGGGCGAGCGGTACTGCAGGCGATAGTCCTGGATGGGGAACGCGGGATCGCGCTGGTTCGCATCGA
>DATMFX010000232.1:0-10304 GCA_035555995.1 Hyphomicrobiales bacterium
TGCGCGGCGAATACAAGGTGGCGGAACAAGCGCTGCACAAGGCCATTGCTGAGGCCTACGAAGCCGGCATGCTCGGCAAGAGCGTCAACGGGTCCGGCCGCAGCCTGGATCTGGCCCTGCACACCTCGGCCGGCCGCTACATCTGCGGCGAGGAAACCGCGTTGATCAACGCCCTGGAAGGCAAGCGCGCCAACCCGCGCTTCAAACCGCCGTTCCCGCAGGTGAGCGGGCTGTGGGGCCGTCCCACGCTGGTCAACAACGTGGAAACCATCTGCAACATCCCCGGCATCGTGAAAAATGGCGTGGATTGGTACAAGGGCCTCGGCATCAACGGCCAGCCCGGCACCCGCATCAGCGGCGTCAGCGGCCGCGTCAAGAACCCCGGCTGCTGGGAAATGCCGGTGGGCACCACGTTCCGCACGCTGCTGGAAGATTATGCCGGCGGCATGCAGGACGGCTACCAGCTCAAGGCCTTCCTGCCGGGCGGCGGTTCCACCGACTTCCTGATGCCCGAACACCTGGACCTGCCGATGCTTCCGGGCGACGTGCAGAAAGCCGGCAGCCGTCTCGGCACCTCGCTGATCATGGTGCTGGACGACAAGACCTGTCCCGTGGGCTGCGTGCACAACCTGATCAAGTTCTTCGCGCACGAATCCTGCGGCTGGTGTACTCCGTGCCGCGATGGCCTGCCCTGGACCGAGCACATGCTGCGCAAGCTGGAAGACGGCGAGGGCAGCATGAAGGACCTCGACATACTCAAGGAAATGTGCGGCTACATGGCGCCGGGCAACACCTTCTGCGCGCTGGCTCCCGGAGCGGTCGAGCCGCTGCAGAGTGGCCTGAAGTACTTCATGGACGAGTTCGTGGAACACGTGAACCACGGCTGCAAGTATCACAAGCATTGATCCATTACTTTAACTTTCAACTATAAGTTACTTTAATTATCATTGTTAATTTACTGAATTGAATGAGTTTTGGCGGAGCAACCAATGGTTAAAATTACCGTTGATGGTAAGGTCTTCGAAGTGGACCCCAACAACAACCTGCTGCAGGAGGTTCTGTCGCAGCAGGAAGACCTGCCGTACTTCTGCTGGCATCCGGCCATGGGCTCGGTGGGCTCCTGCCGCCAGTGCGCCGTCATCGAATACGCCAATGACGAGGATACCCGCGGCCGCCAGGTGATGGCCTGCATGACCTCGCCGCGCGAAGGCGCCCGCTACTCGATCGCCGCGGCTGCCACGTTCCGCGCCCAGGCCATCGAAAGCATCATGACCAAGCATCCGCACGACTGTCCGGTGTGCGAGGAGGGCGGCGAATGCCACCTGCAGGACATGACGGTGATGAGCGGCCACACCTACCGCCGCTACGACGGCCGCAAGGTCACCCACACCAACCAGTATCTGGGGCCCTTCATCGGCCACGAAATGAACCGCTGTCTGACCTGCTACCGCTGCGTGCGCTTTTACAAGGATTACGCCGGCGGCACCGACTTCAGCGTGCAGGCCTCGCACAACCACACCTACTTCGGCCGTTTCCAGGAAGGCACGCTGGAAAACGAATTCAGCGGCAACCTGGCCGAGGTCTGCCCCACCGGCGTGTTCACCGACAAGGTGTTCAGCAAGCACTACAGCCGCAAATGGGACCTGCAAACCTCGCCGAGCGTCTGTGCCTCCTGCGGCGTGGGCTGCAACATCAACCCCGGCGAACGCTACGGCACGCTGCGCCGCGTGGTGAACCGCTTCAATGACGAAGTGAACGGCTATTTCATCTGCGACAAGGGCCGTTTCGGCACCGGCTACGTCAACAGCGACGAGCGCATCCGCGTGGCCATGACCCGTACGACGGCTGGAGAGCGGCCGGTGCAGGCCGACGCGGCCGCGGCCCGCGCCCAGTTGCTTGCGCTTGGCGGCAAGGCCATCGGTATCGGTTCGCCGCGCGCCTCGCTCGAATCCAACTTCGCGCTGCGCGAACTGGTGGGCGCCGACAACTTCTACGCCGGCGTCTCCGACCGCGAATTCGGCCTGCTCAATCAGGTGCTGGACATCTACCGTACCCGCCCGGTGCGCATCGCCAACATCAAGGACATCGAAGCGTCCGACGCCGTGCTGATCCTGGGCGAGGACGTGACCAACACCGCCGCACGCCTGGCCCTGGCGCTGCGCCAGTCGGTCAAGAACCTCGGCAAGGACATGGCCGCGCAGCTCAAGCTGCCCGCCTGGCACGACGCCGCCATCCGCACGCTGACGATGGACCGCAAGAGCCCGCTGTACATCATCAGCGGTCACGCCACGCGCCTGGACGATATCGCCAAGACCGTGTACATCGCCAACGCTGCCGATGCCGCGCGCATCGGTTTCGCCGTGGCGCACGCCATCGACGCCAGCGCTCCCGCCGTCTCTGGCCTGAGCGACGAGCAGCAGGCACTGGTACAGAATATCGCGGCGGATCTGAAGGCCGCCAAGCAGCCGTTGATCGTCAGCGGCACCAGCAGCCTGGAACCGGCGTTGCTCGAGGCGGCCGCCAACGTGGCCACCGCGCTCAGCGATGGCGACAAGCGCGCCAACCTGGCGCTCGCGGTGCCGGAAGCCAACAGCCTCGGCCTGATGCTGCTGATGCAGAACAGCGGCAACACACTCGGCAAGGCCATGCAGAGCACCGGCAAGGCCGCCATCGTGCTGGAAAACGATCTGTACCGCCGCGCGCCGAGCGCCGCGGTTGATACCTTCCTCGAGGGTCTCGACCAACTGGCCGTGCTCGACAGCCTGCAGACGCCCACCGGCATACGCGCCAATCTGGTGCTGCCGGCGGCCACGTTCGCCGAAAGCGCCGGCACCTTCGTCAATTACGAAGGCCGCGCCCAGTACTTCTATGCCGTGTTCAAGCCGCAGGCGCCGATTCTGGCCAGCTGCAAGTGGATACTCGAAGGCAAGCGCACCCAGGACATCACCGCCGCCGTCGGCGCGCTGCTGCCGGGCGGCGAAGTGCTCACCCGTCTGATGCCGCCGGGCGAATTCACGTTCGAAGGCATGCGCGCGCCGCGCCAGCCGCACCGCTACAGTGGCCGCACCGCCATGCGCGCCAACATCAACGTGCACGAACCGAAACAGGAGCAGGACGAGGACGGCATCATGTCCTACTCGATGGAAGGGGTGCCGGCGCTCAAGGATGCGTCCGTGTTTGCCTCGCCCTGGGCACCGGGCTGGAACTCCAACCAGAGTCTGTTCAAGTTCGAAACGCGCGTCGGCGGTCCGCTGCGCCAGGCCTCGCACGGCGAGCATCTGGTCACTGCGGCAGCCACCGGCAAACCGTGGTACGACAGCCAGGTGGCAACGCCCGCCGGTGACGGCTACCGCGTGGTGCCCTTGTATCACCTGTTCGGCAGCGAGGAACTGACCTCCCGCAGCAGCGCCATCCAGGCCAAGGGTACCTCCGCCTACGTGGCGCTGAACCCGGCCGATGCCGAAGCGCTTGGCCTTGCCGCCAGCGACGGCGTGCAGGTGCAGCACAACGGCTCGGTACCGGTACTGCTGCGCGAGTCCATCCAGCGCGGCAGCGTCGGCATCAGCGTGGGGCTGAGCGGCCTCAACTTCCAGAACATGAGCGCCAGCGTCAGCCTCGGCAAGGCCGTCGATTGGCAGGCGCCGAAAGACTGGCGTGCCAGCAACATCATCGTCAGCGACAAAAGGGGCCTGTGATGTTCGAATTCTCCGTGGGATCGCTTCTCAACATCGCTTTCGTGCTCGGCGTGGTGCTGGTCTCCGCCGCCATGCTGATCTGGGTGGAACGCCGCGTGCTGGGTTTCCTGAGCGAACGCCTGGGCCCCAACCGGGTAGGGCCTTTCGGGATACTGCAGTCCATCGCCGACGTCGGCAAGCTGATTACCAAGGAAGACTGGATTCCGCCCTTCGCGGACAAGCTGGCGTTCTCGGTGGCACCGGCCATCATCCCCATCTGCATGCTGCTGAGCTTCGCCGTGGTGCCGCTGGCGCCGGGCGTGGGCGTGATGGATCTCAACATCGGCGTGCTGTGGCTGCTGGCCATGGGCGGGCTGGCCGCCTATGCGGCGATGCTCGGCGGTATTTCCTCCAACAACAAGTTCTCGCTGCTCGGGGGCCTGCGCGCCGCCGGCCAGACCATCAGCTACGAAGTGTTCATGGGCATCTCGCTGCTGGGCGTGGTGATTCTCGGTGACAGCTTCAACCTGCGCGAGATCGTCGAGTCGCAGCGCGACGGCTGGTTCATCATTCCGCAGTTCGTCGGCTTCGTGGTGTTCACCATCGCCGGCCTGGCCGAAACCAATCGCTGGCCCTTCGACCTGGCGGAAAGCGAATCGGAAATCATCTCGGGCTACAACACCGAATATTCCGGCATGAAGTTCGGCCTGTTCTTCGTCGGGGAATACATCGGCATGTTCCTGATGTCGATGCTGATCCCGGTGCTGTTCTTCGGCGGCTGGCTGGCGCCGTTCGGCTGGGACATCGGACCGCCGATCGTGTCCGGTCTGATCTGGATGACGCTCAAGACGAGTTTCTGGATTTTCTTCTTCATCCTGGCACGCGCGGCGCTGGTGCGCCCGCGCTACGACCAGTTGATGAACTACGGCTGGCTGGTGATGCTGCCGCTGTCCTTACTCAACCTGCTGATCACCGGCGCGATCGTGCTGTACCAAGGGAGCTAACCCATGTTTAAGGCGCTAGGCAAGCAACTCTACGTGCTGTGGTCACAAGTGGTGACCCTGGCATTGGTGGGTAAGCACCTGTTCCAGAAAAAGGACACGGTGGAATACCCGGACGTGATGCCCTACATGTTTCCGCGCTGGCGCGGCCGCATCATCCTCACCCGCGATCCCGACGGGGAAGAGCGCTGCGTGGCCTGCAACCTGTGCGCCGTGGCCTGCCCGGTGGATTGCATCGCGTTGCAGAAAACCGAGGACGAGCACGGCCGCTGGTATCCGGAATTCTTCCGCATCAACTTCTCCCGCTGCATCATGTGCGGCTTCTGCGAGGAAGCCTGCCCCACGCACGCGATCCAGTTGACGCCGGATTTCGAGATGGCGGAATACGTGCGCCAGGACATGGTGTGGGAAAAGGAACACATGCTGATCAACGGCACCGGCAAGTACCACGACTACAACTTCTACAAGATTGCCGGCAAATCGATCGGCGGCAAGGGCAAGGGCGAGGCCCGCAACGAAAAACCGCCGGTCGACCGCAGGAGCCTGTTGCCATGAGCGTACTTTTCTATCTGTCCGGCTTCGTGGCCATCGTGGCGACCCTGATGGCGATCACCCGCATCAACGTGGTGCATGCCCTGCTGTACTTCATCCTGTCGCTGTTGGCGATGGCGGTGATCTTCTACACGCTCGGCGCGCCCTTTGCCGCCGCGCTGGAAGTCATCGTGTATGCCGGCGCGATCATGGTGCTGTTCCTGTTCGTGGTGATGATGCTGAACATGGGCAAGGCCACCGAACAGCAGGAACGTCTCTGGCTCAAGCCTTCCATGTGGATCGGCCCCAGCATACTGGCGGCGCCGCTGCTGGCGGAACTGTTGCTGGTAATCAGCCGCAGCGGCGAGCAGACGCTCACCACGGTGGTATCGGCGAAGGAGGTGGGCATCGCGCTGTTCGGTCCCTACGTTCTCGCGGTGGAGCTGGCCTCGCTGCTGCTCCTGGCTGGTCTGGTGGGTGCGTATCACCTCGCGCGTAAATAATCGGGAAAGACACAGGAAGACTTTATGCCTGCCATTTCAATGCAAGCAATTCCGGTGGAGCACGGGCTGCTCCTGGCTGCGGTCCTGTTCACACTGGGGCTGCTCGGCGTACTGACCCGGCGCAACATGGTGTTCGTGCTCATGTCGCTGGAAATCATGCTCAACGCGGTGGCGCTCGCCTTCATTACCGGCGGAGCGCGCTGGGCCAATGCCGACGGGCAGATCATGTTCATCATGATCATCAGCCTGGCTGCCGCGGAAGTGGCGGTGGGTCTCGGCTTGGTGCTGCGATTGTTCCATCAATTTAAGACTCTGGATCTCGACATCCTGAGCAAGATGAAAGGCTGAGGACGAGGACAAGAGCATGCTGGAATATCTGTGGTTGGTGCCGACGATCCCCCTGATCGGCTTCCTCATCCTGATCCTTACCCAGGGCAAGTTGTCCGAGTGGCCGGCCGGCATCGTCGGCGCCGGTTCGATCGGGCTGTCCTTTTTGATCGCGGTGCTGGCGGGGTTGGAATTCGCGGCCTCGGGCGCCACGTCCTATACCCAGGAGCTATGGACCTGGATGTCGGTGGGCGGATTCAACATCGGCTTCACGCTGTATCTGGACGGGGTGTCCCTGGTGATGATGTACGTGATCACCGGCGTCGGCTTCCTGATCCACGTGTACGCCACCGGCTACATGCATGATGATCCGAGCTTTGCCCGGTTCTTCTCCTACATGAACCTGTTCGTCGCCGCCATGCTGATCCTGGTGCTCGGCGACAACCTGCTCCTGCTGTTCATGGGCTGGGAAGGGGTGGGCCTGTGCTCGTACCTGCTGATCGGCTTTTGGTACACCGATTCCTACAACGGCTACTGCGCCCGCAAGGCCTTCGTCATCACCCGCGTGGGCGATGCCTCGATGGCGCTGGGCCTGTTCCTGCTCTACGCCAACCTGGGCACCCTGAACATCCAGGAGGCGATGGGCCTGGCGCAGCAGAACTGGGTGAGCGGTGGCGGCGTGGCCACGGCGGTAACGCTGTTGCTGCTCGGCGGCGCGGTGGGCAAGTCGGCCCAGTTGCCGCTGCAGACCTGGCTGCCCGACGCCATGGCCGGCCCGACCCCGATTTCCGCGTTGATCCACGCGGCCACCATGGTCACGGCGGGCGTCTACCTGATCGCGCGTACTCATGTGCTGTATGAACTGGCGCCCTCGGTGCAGTACCTGGTGGGCGTGATCGGCGCCATCACGTTGCTGATGGCCGGCTTCACCGCGCTGACCCAGAGCGACATCAAGAAAGTGCTGGCGTTTTCCACCATGAGCCAGATCGGCTACATGTTCCTGGCGCTTGGCGTCGGTGCCTACAGCAGCGCCATCTTCCATCTGATGACGCACGCGTTCTTCAAGGCGCTGTTGTTCCTGACCGCCGGTTCCATCATCCTGGCGATGCATCACGAACAGAACATCTTCAAGATGGGCGGCCTGCGCAAGGATCTGCCCTGGTCGCACTGGCTGTTCCTGATCGGCACCGTGGCCCTGGTGGCGCTGCCGTTCACCGCCGGCTTCTATTCGAAAGAGGAAATCCTCGCGTCCGCGCTGGCGCATCATGACGGCGGCTTCCTGCTGTGGCTGTTCGGCGTGGCCGGCGCATTCATGACCGGGCTCTACAGCTTCCGTCTGTATTTCCTGGTGTTCTGGGGCGACAAGACCCACGATGGCCACGAAGTGAAAGGCTTGCATCTGCAGGGCCCGCTGGTGCTGCTGGCGGTGCTGTCGCTGATCGGCGGCTACTTCACCATCCCGGTCGCGGACGTGTTCCCGCCGCTGGAAGAACATCATCCTTCGCTGTTCTACATGGCCATCATGATGGGCCTGCCGATGCTCGGCGTGCTCTGCGCGTACCTGGTGTTCGTCAAGAAGGCGATCAACGTCAAGGCACTGGCAGGGAGCGGCCTCGGCGCCTGGGTGCACAACTTCTGGCGCACGCAGTGGGGCATGGACTGGCTGTACGATCAACTGTTCGCCAAGCCCTATACCGCGCTGGCGAACTGGAACCGCCGCGATTTCATCGACTCGTTCTATAACGGCACGGCCCGTCTTGCACTGATCCTGCATGGCTTGATCAGCGACACCCAGACCGGACAGCTGCGCTGGTATGCCATCACTCTGGCCAGCGGCTTGCTCCTGCTGGTCACCATAGGAGTACTGTTATGATTCTGGTCTGGTTGATGCTGATTCTCTTCGTCGGCGGCATAGGAGCCTGGCTGGCGGAGAGCAGGGGGGCTGAGCATCCGCGCGCGGTAGCGCTCGGGGCCATCCTGCTCGACCTGTTCCTGGTCATCATGATGCTGGTGGCGCCCGAAGCCATCGGGTTGAGTCCGGACACCGTGGCCCAACTGGGGCAGAACGGCGACTGGCTGGTACTGATGCAGGCCGACTGGATTCCGCGCTTCGGGGTGAGCTTCATCTTCGGCGTGGACGGCCTGAGCCTGTTGCTGGTGGCATTGACCGTATTCCTCGGCCTGGTGTCGCTCGGCGCTGCCTGGGGCGAAATCAAGGAACGCAGCGGTTTCTTCTACTTCAACCTGTTGTGGACGCTGGCCGGGGTCATCGGCGTGTTCACCGCGCTGGATCTCTTCCTGTTCTTCTTCTTTTGGGAAGTGATGCTGATCCCGATGTATTTCATCATCGCGATCTGGGGGCACGAGAACAAGGAATACGCCTCCATGAAGTTCTTCATCTTCACCCAGGTGAGCGGGCTGCTGATGCTGCTCTGCATCCTGGTGCTGGTGTTCCTCCACTACCAGAACACCGGCGTGGTCACCTTCAACTACTTCCGTCTGCTTGGCACCGAGCTGCCGGCAGGGCTCGGCATGCTGCTGATGCTCGGCTTCTTCGCCGCCTTCGCCACCAAGCTGCCGGCGGTGCCGATCCACAACTGGCTGCCCGACGCGCACTCGCAGGCGCCCACGGCGGGCTCGGTGATCCTGGCCGGCATCCTGCTGAAAACCGGCGCCTATGGCCTGATCCGCTTCACCGTGCCGCTGTTTCCCGAAGCCAGCATGACCTTCGCACCGGTCGGCATGGCGCTTGGCGTGATCGGCATCCTGTATGCGGCCAAGGTGGCCTTTGGGCAGAACGATCTCAAGCGCCTGATCGCCTACACCTCGATCAGCCACATGGGCTTCGTGCTGGTGGGCGTCTATTCCTGGAACGCCCAGGCCATGCAGGGCGCCATCATGACCATGTTGGCGCACGGCCTGAGCGCGTCCGCGCTGTTCATGGTCGCCGGTGGCATCCAGCATCGCATCCATACCCGCGACATGGACAAGATGGGCGGTTTCTGGGGCGCGGCGCCGCAGCTGTCGTTCATGGCACTGTTCTTTACGGTGGCGGCAGTGGGGCTGCCGGGGCTGGGCAACTTCATCGGGGAATTCCTGGTGCTGCTCGGCGCCTTCCAGGTCAGCGTCACGCAGGCCGCCTTCGCCACCCTCGGGCTGGTGGTGGCTGCCGTCTACTCGCTGATCGTGATTCAGAAGGTGTTCCACGGGAAGAACAAGAACCACTACGAGCTTGCCGACCTGAGCGCGATGGAGTTCATCTGCTTTGCGCTGATGATGGTGGGGCTGGTATGGATGGGCATGTATCCGCAGACGATGCTCGACATGGCCGAGCCCACGCTGCGCAGCCTCAACGTAACCTTCCCATAAGCGACGACACCCAAGCACAGCAGGATACAAGGCAACGAACATGAGCGCCGACGCACTGATAGACTTACTTCAGATCATCTTCCTCACCGTGACCACCGTGGTGGTGATGGTTACCGCCGGCTTCAAGCGCGATCACGGCCTGATCAACGCCTTGACCCAGGCCGGCCTGATCGGCTCGCTGCTGATCTTCGTGTTCATCAAGCCGATCACGCCGCTGCAGGTCACGCCGCTGCTGCTGATCGACGAATACAGCCTGTTCTTCTCGGCGCTGTGCATCATCGCCGGCATCGCGGTCACCGCGCTGGCCTATCCGTATTTCGAGCGCCACAACGAAAAGAACGAAGAGTTCTACATCCTGTTGCTGCTGGGCGTGATCGGCGGCGTGGTGCTGTCCAGCAGCAGCCATTTCGCCTCGCTGTTCATCGGCATGGAAATGATCGGCATCAGCCTGTACGCCATGCTGGCGTATCCGGTGCACTCCAACAAGGTGGCCAAGTACCCACTGGAAGCTGCCATCAAGTACCTGGTCATGGCCGGCGTTGCCGTGGGCGTGCTGCTGTTCGGCATGGCGCTGATCTACGTGGCCACCGGCAGCCTGTCGTTCGACCAACTGGCGCTGCCCGCCGACGCCACGCAGGCGGACCAGTTGTACGTATTGATCGGTTTCATGATGGTGGTTGCCGGTATCGCCTTCAAACTGTCGCTGTTCCCGTTCCACATGTGGACCCCGGACGTCTACGAAGGCGCACCGGTGCCGGTCACCACTTTCCTGTCCACGCTGTCCAAGGCCGCCATGGCCGCGGCGGCGCTGCGCCTGTTGATCGCCGCCGAAGCCTTCGACTATCCGCAGCTGACCGTGGCGATGTCGCTGCTGGCGGCGGCTTCGATGATCTTCGGCA
>DATMFX010000233.1:0-3478 GCA_035555995.1 Hyphomicrobiales bacterium
CGCAACGCCCTCTTGGCCGCCGCGCGGTCATTGGCGAACCGACCGGTCTGGTACCGATAAACCGCCACAAGGGCATCATGATGGAACGCCTGCGGGTGCAGGGGCAAAGCGGACACTCCTCCAATCCGTCGCTTGGCCGCAACGCGCTCGAAGCCATGCACGACATGATCGCCGCGCTGCTGTACTTCCGCGCCACGCTGCAGCGCAACCACCGCAATCCGCATTTCGTGATCGACATGCCCACCCTGAACCTCGGCGTGATCCACGGCGGCGACAACCCCAACCGCATCTGCGGCCATTGCGAGCTGGAATTCGACGTGCGCCTGCTGCCCGGCATGGCCAGCCAGACCCTGCGCGATGACATCCGCGTGCTGCTGGACCCGATCGCGCGGCGCCACCGCGTGCAATTCAGCTTTACCCCGCTGTTTCCCGGCGTGGAGGCCTTTGCCAACGATCATTCGGAGCTGGTGGCGCTGTGTGAAAAACTCACCGCCAGCCAGGCCCAGGGCGTGGCCTTCGGCACCGAGGCGCCGTTTCTGCAGCAACTGGGCATGGACACCGTAGTGCTTGGCCCGGGCAGCATCGACGTGGCGCACCAACCCGACGAATACATGGCGCTCGACCAGATCCAGCCCTGCGTCGACCTCCTGCGCAAGCTCATCACCCGCTACTGCCTGATGGCCTGACCCAGGCAAAAAATGACCGTTCAGTCATAAAAGGCGATGACAATGCGAACTCCCTCCTAATTTTTTCGGATGGCGAAATTTCCTTCGCAAATAATATTGACACGCTTGATCAAATAGGTTTTCTTCCTTTTCCAGAGGGGAAAAAGTTCGATCAGATTGTTGACCAGGCATACATCAATAACTAAATGCCGGTCCCATCTGGGTCAAGTCGACAAAAAAGCAGAAGAAAGCAGAACCGGTGCGCCCGTCCGGCCGCATCAGGGTAGTCCTCGCCTCCTTTTTTACTATCAAACTGTCGTTGTCGTTCCCCCCTGTCCAACGCTGCCTGCGCGCAGTTTGGCAGCAGCACAAACCTAAAATCGAACTGCTGAGAGGGATCAATGAACAACACATGTCGACGACCGGGCCGAAACGCATTGGCGTGGTCCATAGCTGCCATTACCACCGCCATCACCGCTACAGACATCCAGGCGCAACCCACCAACACCCGCAACCTGGAAGAAATCACGGTTACCGGATCGCGCATCCGCCAGACCGACGGCATGACCACTCCCACGCCGGTTACCGTGATTACTCCCAACGAACTTGCCAGCTTCGAACCCGGCGCCACGGTGGCCGAACAGCTGGATGCCCTGCCGCAGTTCTTTTCCACCCAGACGGCGCAGCGTGGCGGTCTCGCCCTGTCGGGTGACGCCGGCGCCAGCTTTCTCAACATGCGCAGCCTGGGCACCAACCGCACACTGGTGCTGCTCGACGGCGCGCGCATGGCGCCGGCCGACAAACGCGGGTCGGTCAACGTCGACACCCTGCCCACCGCGCTGGTACGCAGCGTCGACGTGGTTACCGGCGGCGCTTCCGCCGCGTACGGCGCCGACGCGCTTGGCGGGGTGACCAACTTCATCATCGACCGGCAGTTCAAGGGCCTGAAAATCAACGCCGGCACCGGGGAAACCGAATTCGGCGACGGCTTCCGCTGGAACGCCAGCATCGCCGGCGGCGTCCAGGTGGGGGAAAAGCTCAACATCATCGGGTCGTACGAAACGCGCTTCATCGAACAGATCGACCGCGATCCGGAAAAACTGGACCGCGATTGGTTCCAGCGCTGGGGGCACGTGACCAACCCGGCCTGGGTCGCCGCCGGCTGTACTTCCGGCGTTGCCTGCGCCGCGGGGCCGCAGCGCCTGACCATGCCGAACATCGCGCCGACCGACCAGCACGTGTACGGCATGATCTCGGGCACCAGCACCGCGCTGGACGGCATGGTGTTCAACCGCGAAGGCACCGCCGTGCGTCCCTTCGTCAACGGCGACCTGACCTCCAGCAGCGGCACCGGCACCACGCGCACCACGTCCGGCGGGCCGGAAGCCGAGATTGCCAACCGTGCCTACGGCGGGCCGATCAGCGGTGCGGAAGTGGTGGGCCGTTCCACCTTCCTGGCAGCGCAGTACCAGTTCACCGACGCCTTCTCCATGTATCTGCAGATGGTCGCGGGGGTATCGGAATCGAACAACAAGCCCAACCGGGCGGACACCATGGGGATCAACCTGACGTCGATCTGGGCGCCACGCATCGCCGTCGACAACGTCTATGTTCCCCAATACGTGCGCGACGTCATGCAGGCGGCCGGCAAGGATGAATTCGTGCTGGCACGTTCCGGCGCCTTCCTGAATCAAGCCGACATGGGCATTGATCAGCGCGACCGCAACATCTTCAATACCAGCACCTACACCCTGGGTTTCAACTGGGATCTGCCGAACGACTGGAACCTTTCCGGCAGCTACTCCACCGGTGAAACGCAGCGCAATTCCAGCGTGGCCAACATGCTGCGCGTGGACCGCATGTTCCTGGCGATGGATGCCGTGCAGGACCCCGCCACCGGCAACATCGTGTGCCGCGTGCAGCTGTACAACCCCACCGTCGAGCAACTGCGCGAAGCAGGCGAGGCCTCGGGCCTGTACAACTCGGCCTCGCCGCGCCACCCGATCGAAGACGTGCCGCTGCAATCGCCGATCGGGCTCGACAACACCATCCGTGACTGCGTGCCCTTCAACGTGATGGGCTTCGGCAACATCAGCCGCGAGGCCATCGACTACATCGGCACCGACAAGTGGTCGGAAGGCATCGTGGATCAGGATTTCGCCGAGGTGGTGGCGTCCGGTGAAATCTACGAAGGCTGGGGCTACGGCGCTGTATCGATGGCAATTGGTCTGACCTGGCGCGAATCGAGTTTCTTCGACGCCGGCTACCCCATGGACGTCGACGAGCTCGGCCCACCGCTCAACGCGCCCAACCTCGGCATTCGCGGCATTCCGGCGGGCTACAGCGGCGGCAGCCCGAACCTGCACCAATTCTCCACCGTGCCGATGATCGGCGGCGAATACAACGTATGGGAATGGTTCACGGAGTTGCAGGTACCCATCTGGCAATCGAGTTCCCGGGAACAGAACCTGAACGGCTCCGCGGCCTTCCGCAGTTCCGACTACAACCTCAGCGGCCGTTCCGACAGCTGGAAGATCGGCCTGGAAATGCAGGTGTTCGAAGGCCTGCGCATCCGTGCCACCAAGTCGCGCGACGTACGCGAGGCGTCCTTCTCCGAGCGGTTCGACGCGCAAGGGGGCGGCAGCACCATCCGCGATCCGGAGTTCAACGACGAACCCAAATCGCTCACGGTGGTCGCCTCCGGCAACCCCAACCTGGCGCCGGAAACCGCCAACACCATCGTGGCGGGCCTGGTGTACCAACCCTCCTGGCGCTGGCTGGACGGCTTCTCGTTCTCTACCGATTGGTACAAA
>DATMFX010000234.1:0-6521 GCA_035555995.1 Hyphomicrobiales bacterium
CGATAAAAAAATTTGCCGGAAGGTGATCACTTTTTTCGCCTCGTTCGGTGTGCCTGGTGAAAGCGCGTTTTTCGACGCGCCCATACGCACACCAACACATCGACGAAAGGTATTGATATGGTCTTCAGGCGTCCTCGGCGATCGACCCGCGGGGCAAGTCTCGCTTGCACTTCCACTCCCCATTTGCGCGACGATGCCCTACCGGGATTCAGAGCCAAGGCGTTCGTATTAGCCGTCGGCTGCGCCCTGGCCAGCGTGGCCGTGCTCGCGCCCAGCCCTATTCTGGCCGCCGAGTCCGTCACCGGCGCGGCCAGCCGGGAATACGCGGTTTCCGCCGGACGGTTGAGCGACGTGCTGGCGGAGTTCGCCACCCTGTCCGGCGTGCAACTGATCTTCGATCCGCGCACCCTGGCCGGCTTGAGCAGCAATGGTTTGCAGGGACGCTACAGCGTGCGCGAAGGCTTCGCCCAACTGCTGGCCGGCAGCGGCTACGAACTGGTGGATACAGGCGACGGCTATTCGCTGCGTCAGGTAACGGTGGGCACCGCAGGCGCTATCACGCTGCCCCCGGTACGGGTGGCAGGCACTGCAATCAATCCGACTTCCGTCCTTGGCACGCTGCCGGAGGCCTATGCCGGTGGCCAGATTGCCCGTGGCGGCCAGGTCGGAATGCTTGGCAATCGCGACGTGATGGATACGCCGTTCAGCCAGACCAGCTATACCAACAAGACCATCCAGGATCAGCAGGCGCGCACTCTCAACGACGTCCTCGTCAATGAACCCTCTGTAATCATCGGGACCAAAGGCGGCGGAAGGAACGATTGGTGGACCTTTCGAGGATTTCCGGTGCAGACATATGGGGCGAGCAATAGCCTGAACGGGCTGGCCGGCATGGCGCCCCTGAATTATCCATCGACCGATTTCATCGAACGCGTCGAGGTGCTGCGCGGACCAAACACGCTCCTGAAGGGGACGACCATGAATGGGATGGCGGCCCTGGGAGGCACGGTCGATCTGGTCACCAAAAGGGCGAGCGACGACGCGCTGACCCAACTGAGCACACGCTATATATCGGACGCGCAGTTCGGCATCCACGCCGATGTCGGCCGGCGTTTCGGCACGAACGAGGCGTTCGGCATGCGGTTCAACGGCTCCCTCGATGGGGGAGATACGCCGGTAAATACCCAGGAGTCGAAGTTCCGTACCGCAGCACTCAATCTCGACTATCGCGGCGAGCGCGTCCGCGTGTCAGCCGATTTCGCACATCAGTCGTCAAGCCTCAGTTCGCCCAGCAGCACGCTTACGATCAATGGCGTGTCGGGCGTCCTTGCATCGCTCACCGAGGTGCCGGCAGCGCTGGGCAACGAAATCGCCTTTTCGCCTTCCTGGGCAGAAGGGAAGCATGAGGTCACGCTGGGCATGCTGCAAGGAGAGGTCGATATTATGGACAATGTGACGGCGTATGCCGCCATTGGTAAGCAACGCTACAAAGCGGCAGCCACCGACGATGATCTTCTTTTACTCGATAGCGCTGGTGCGGTGGGCATTCGAGCCGCTAGATTTCGCGATCGGACCGACGTTTTGTCCATGCAGGGCGGCGTCAATGCCAAAATGAATACTGGTTCCATTGGTCACGCGCTCAGTCTCAACCTGTCGCGGATCGAATGGACGTACGACTCTACCCCACTGAGCCGGGCTGGCGCCGGGGCGGGGGCCATCATTCCCGTTGGCTCTCTCTATGACCCGATCTTTCCCACGACTCCCGTGTTTCCGCCATACCAGGATATTCTGCCGGCCATCAACACCCAGTCTTCCAGCGTGGCAATCGCGGATACGATTTCGTTCATGGATGAGCGCGTTCAGTTCACTGCCGGTGCGCGCTACAACGAAATAGAATCTCACAGCCTCCAATATGCATCGACCAATATCCAGTCGGCGGCGTATAAATCGTCAGCATGGTCGCCGTCTCTCGCCTTGGTCGTCAAACCATGGGAGAACGTGTCGCTTTACGCCAACTATATTCAGGCGCTCGAGGTGGGGTCGACCGCCGGCAGTAGCTACGCCAATGCCGGCGAAGTATTTCCGCCTTACACGAGCAAGCAGTATGAGGCGGGTGTCAAGAAGGATTGGGGCGCTGTTACCACTACCCTGGCGGCGTTCCAGATCGCCCAGCCAAGCACAATGTCCGTCCCCGACGCGGCCGGCGGACTGCCCGCGTTGACCCTTGATGGCGAGCAGAGGAACCGCGGTATCGAATTGACCGCCTACGGCGAACTGTTCGACGGCGTAAGGCTGCTTAGCGGCGTCACCCTGATGGAGGCCACCCAGACCAAGAATGACAACGATCGCAACGGCTGGAGAGCCGCCAATACACCGAAGTTCCGGGCGGTGATCGGCGGCGAGTGGGATACGCCGTTCATGGAGGGAGTAACGCTGACGGGGCGCCTGACCCATACCGGCAATATCGTGGCGCTCAACCGCAGGCCCGACCTTACCATCCCGTCGTGGACGCAGGTCGACATCGGCGCACGCTACAGCCTCGCGGGGCCATGGAACGACAAGCCGATCGCTCTCCGCTTCGACATCGACAACGTCTTCGATACGAATTATTGGAAGGCATCGCATCCCACGGCGGGCAACCTCATGAAGAGCGACCCGCGCACGTTCCGCCTTTCGGCTACCGTAGACTTCTGAGCCATGGTCGTTTTTTTGGCACTGGCACTGACCCTCTTCGGTTGCGCCTGCCTCTACCTTGCAAGCCCGAATCAAAAATGGCGTTCGCGGGCTTTTCCCCGAATGCTATTTTTGACCGTCAGTAGTCTGCTGCTGGCCGCTGGCCTTGCCGCATGGATTGCGGCATTGCGGCCCTTGGCTGGCTTCTTCGTAACACTGCACGTGGCGATGGTTTGCCTGTTCGCCTGCCCCTATATCGCTGCGCTTCGTGCAGTACGGCGGGGGAACTGACATGGCGAACGAAATCCGTTCCGACTGGTGGGGAAAGGCCAGTGCCGGCGCAATCCTCGGTTTTGGCTTGGCGCTCTCGCTGGTTGGCCTCTATGCCTATCTGGGGCCCGGGGGTATCGATGCCCCGGGTGGGCGCTATTCGCTGATGCGCTATCTGGAAGCACTGGTCTGGATCGCGGTATTCAGCTTTTGCTTCCTGTTTCGCAGCGGCCGCGCGGCCTGGGTGTGGCTCGGCGCGGCGAACCTGATTGCCTTCGTGGCGCTGTTTGCCTGCCGTTTCCATTTCTTCGCGTGAGGGCAGCATGATCGGCGCCGACATCATTAAAATCTACAAGACCGTCCACACATGGACCGGCATCACCTGCGGGTTTGCGCTGTTCATCGCCTTCTATGCGGGCGCGCTCACCATGTTCAAGGAGCCGATCGCGCGCTGGGCGTCCCCACCCGCCGTGGGTGTGGCAGCGGTTCCCTTGGACGATGCGCCCCGTCTCCTCGAATTGGTCGCCGCCGCGCATCCTGAAGCGCGGGAGGAAGGTATCACGCTGCATCTGCTGGGGCACGAGAACGAGCCGGCGCGGGTAACGTGGGAAGAGGACGCGCCGCATCAAGAGGGACAAGCGCATGAGCACGTCCATTGGTGGGCGACGCTCGAGCCCGACGGCACGCTGCTGGCGCAGCGGGAGGAGCCGTCCGAACTGGGGGAATTCATCAATGAAATCCACATGCGCGTCGGCATTCCACAACCGTGGGGATCGTATTTCATGGGGGTGGTCTCACTGCTTTACGGCGTGGCGCTGATCGCCGGCGTGATCGTACTGCTGCCGTCGCTCGTCAAGGATTTCCTGGCGTTGCGTGTCGGCAAGAATCTCAAGCGCATGTGGCTGGATGCCCACAACGTCGTCGGCATTACAGCGCTGCCATTTCACCTTGCGATTGCGCTTACCTCGATCGCACTGAGCTTCAGCGGCGAACTCTGGTCCCTGCAGGAAACTGTCATTTTTGGCGGCAGGCAAGCCATCCTGGACGATCGCGATAACGAGCCGTTCAGAGCGCCAGCGCCGATCGGCGAGGCGGCTGCAATAATGGCCCCCTCGCAGTTGCTTGAAAAACTCAAAGTGCAGGTTCCAGATTTCGAACCTCGCTATATGGTCTTCAAGAATATCGGAGACAAGGCCGCTTCGGTGAGAGTGCCCGGCGCCGAGCGTGGTTATGTCGGCGATACCCATCTTGGGGGCGTCATGCTCAGCGCCGTGACCGGCGAACTGCTCAAAGACAGCACGCGTCCATCGCGTCAGGATCCGGCTCGGCGCGCGTCGGAGACGTTCTACGGCCTGCACACCGGGCAGTATGCCGGCGCGGCGATCACGTGGTCATACTTCTTCCTGGGTTTCTCCGGCGCGTGGCTGTTCTATAGCGGCAACCTGTTGTGGATCGAGACACGCCGGAAGAAGGCGCGCAATGGCGGCGAAGTCGAGCAGTCACGTTCCACCCGGTTCCTGGGCAGTGCCACGGTGGGCGTGTGTCTCGGCTGCGTTGCCGGTCTGTCGCTCACCATCGTTGCGGCCAAGTGGCTGAGTGGTCGCGTGGCCGACCTCGATCATTGGCATGCGCTTGTCTATTACGCGGTGTTCCTCGGCGCCGTCGCCTGGGCTTTCGCCTGGGGCGCGGCGCGTTCGGCCGTGCATCTGTTGTGGCTTTGCGCGGCAGCAACGATGGCTATCCCGCTGACGACGTTGCTGGCGGCGCTGTTCCCGGCATTGGGCATGTGGGCCCATGGCAGCGCGGCGACCCTCGGCGTGGACATGGTGGCCTTTATCAGCGCGCTCTGCTTTGCGTGGATGGCCGTCGCTACCACACGCCGCATCGAGACCGGCCCCGCCAATAGCATCTGGTCCGTCCGCAAACCCGGCAAGGCTCTCTCCACGCCCGCTTCGATTCCTGTCCCGGTGGAATAAGCAGTTTTTATGCCCGCCATTCCTGGCGGCGCGAAAATTTCTCCAGGAAGTTGTTTTGTGGTGACCCTCAGCGCCTGGAGTCGTCCAGTGCCACGCGGCTCCACCAGGGCAGCAGTCGCTGTACTTTCACGGGCAGGGAGTGTTCCAGGGCTTTGAGGGCGCTGGCCGGATCGTCGAGCCGGAACACGCCGGTGACCCGCAGCTGGGCCACGTCGTCGTCATAGTGCAGCCAGCCGGACTGCCGCTGGCCGAGCCGTTGGAGCACGTCGCCCAGCGGGGCATCGTCGGCCTCGATCACGCCGTTTATCCAGGCAGCCGGGGCAAGCCCGTTGCCGGGCAGCGACACGATGCCCATTGGGGTGACCCGCCAACGTTCTCCGGCGCGTGCTTCGGCCACCGCGCCACCGCGCGCCTCGGCGCGAACCTGGCCTTCGATCACCGCGAGTTCGCTGGCCGCATCCTGCTTGACCACCACGAAGCGGGTGCCGAGCGGGGTGAAGCGGCCATCGGTGGTGAGCACGCGGGGTTTGTCCGCCAGGGCCGCGGCGCTGGAATCGACCAGGATTTCGCCGCGATGCAGGTGCAGCATCAGCACGCCATCCTCGCGGGCGATGTCGAGCGCGGTGGCGCCGTTCAGATATACCAGGGCGCCGCCGGGCAAGGTCAGCTGGCGCTGTTCGTGGCGGGCGGTAACCTGATCGGCCTGCTGCATTTGCCACAGCGGATGCAGGAGCAGGAGCAGGCAGGCGAGCAGCAGGCCCGCCAGTCCGCCCAGGCTGGAAAGCAGACGGCGTTTGTCGCGGCGTGCGCGTTCCGTCCGGCGCAGAGCGTTGGCGCCAAGGCCGGCGGGCGCGGCGGCCAGTTCCTGTTCGATGCTCTGCACCCGGCGCCAGGCATTCAGATGCGCGTGGTCGGCCTCGAGCCAGCGGTCGAAATCGGCCCGTTCGGCCGTGGTGGTGGTGCCGGAACCCAGCACCACCGCCCAGCGAATGGCCTGGTCGATGAGCGAGTCCGGAAGATCCTGCGGCAGGGCGGCGGGCATGGCTTATTCCATGAGCAGGCGGTAGCAGTGGCGCAGGGCGCAGGCCATGTCCTTTTCCACCGTGCTCAGCGATACCCCGAGCCGCGCCGCGATTGCCGGATGGCTCAGCCCTTCCAGGCGGGACAACAGAAAGGTTTCCCTGACCCGCGGCCTGAGGCCTTCCAGGAGGGCATCGATACGCGCCAGGGCGTCGATGATCTGCACCTGTTCCTCGGGCGACGGTGCGAAGTCCTGCGGCAGCGCGGCCAGCGTCTGCAGCCAGGCCTGCTCCAGCGCCTGGCGGCGGCGATGGTCGATCAACAGGCCGTGCGCGATGCGCGCCAGGTAGGCGCGCGGTTCCTGCAGCGGTGGCAGCGTGGGTTTGCTCAAGAGCCGCACGAACACATCCTGCGCCAGGTCGGCCGCCGTGGCGGAACAGCGCAGGCGCCGCTGCAGCAGGGCGCGCAGCCACTGCACGTGATCGAGATAAAGCGTTTCCAGCGCGGGAGCGGTGTTCAACAACATGACCAGCAACGATTGAGTGGGATGTGCGAATGCTAGAACAAGGCATTCGCTCTCGC
>DATMFX010000235.1:0-3437 GCA_035555995.1 Hyphomicrobiales bacterium
TGCTCTACGCAGTGTGGCGCCGCATATCGCCGTCTCGGGCTAACGAGTGGGGCCAAAGGTAGACCAGTTGGAATTGAGGAAAAATAACGCAAATTGTGTGCCAGCAGCGTGCAAGGGCTTGCTCGGAATTCGTATTAAACCAATATAAAACAAATGGTTAGCTTGGGTTCCCAAGAGCGTTCCGACCCTGCCTGCCTTCATCATCACGAAACTGCCGCAAACTGCCATAAAATTGCCACATTTGCGCCGCCCTCCGTCCTGACCGGAGAAGGGATGACACGATCGGCCCGCAAAGCGCCGCGTGGCCAGGAAAAAGCCCATCGCGCGACCCTGGCGTTCGGTTGAATAAGGCGCACCGCTATGGCAGAATTCGCCACTCAAATTCAATCGCCCCACTTGTAACTATTTGATTTATCTATAATTTTAATCATTCGCGTTTATCGCCCGGTGCGGTACCGGCAGCGGTGCGCCTTGGCTTTTTTGCCGGGCGTTGCGCTGCACGAGTGTCCATGCGATGCGATTCGATGCGGCAATCATTCACTTACGAGCCAATAGTCTCAGGAATTTCCCATGCAAGTCTCCATCGAAAGCCTCTCTTCCCTCGAGCGCAAAATGACCATTGCCGTACCGCCGGAACGGGTGGAGAGCCAGGTCGAGGCGCGTTTGCAGGAAGCGGCCAGAACGGTTTCCCTCAAGGGTTTCCGCAAGGGCAAGGTGCCGCTGAAAGTGGTGCGCGAGCGCTACGGCAAGGGCGTGCGCCAGGAAGTGCTCGGCGAAGTGATGAGCCAGACTTACTACGAGGCGCTTGGCCAGGAGAAAGTGCGTCCGGCCAGCCAGCCGCGCATCAAGCCGGTGTCGATGGATACCGAAAAGGGCCTGGAATTCGAAGCCTATTTCGAGGTGTATCCGGAAGTGGCGCTGGGCGATTTCGCCGCCATCAGCATCGAGCGCAAGACGGCGGAAATCACCGATGCCGACATCGACAATATGATCGAAACCCTGCGCAAGCAGCGCCAGGGGTGGCAGGACAGCGGTGAAGCCGCGCGCGAAGGCGATCAGGTGACCATCGATTTCGTCGGCACGCTCGACGGCGAGGCCTTCGAAGGCGGCAGCGCCGAAGGCGTGAAGCTGGTGTTGGGTTCCAAGCGCATGATCGAAGGTTTCGAAGCCGGCCTGGTGGGCGTCAAGGCCGATGAGGAACGCACGCTGGATTTGAGCTTTCCGCAGGATTACCACAAGCAGGACCTGGCCGGTAAGCCCGTGCAGTTCGCGGTGAAGGTGGCCCAGGTGGAAGCGCCCCAATTGCCGGAACTGGACGATGCCTTTTTCGCCTCCTTCGACGTGAAGGACGGCGGCATGGACGCCTTCCGCAACGAAGTGCGGACCAACATGGCGCGTGAGCTGAAGAACGCGGTGCGCAACAACGTGCGCAACCAGGTGGTCGAGGGATTGGTGAAACTGCATACCCTGGAGCTGCCCAAGGCGCTGGTGACCGGCGAAATCGAAGGGCTGCGCCAGCAGGCCGTGCAGCAGTACGGCGGTGGCCGCGGCCAGAAGATCGATGCCAGCGTGCTGCCCGACGATCTGTTCCGCGCGCAGGCCGAACGCCGCGTGAGCCTGGGGCTGATCATGAACGAAGTGATCCAGCAGAAAGGCATCAAGGTGGATCCGGACGCGGTGCGCAAGCTGATCGAGGAACTGGCCGAGAGCTATGAACAGCCGCAGGAAGTCATCAGCTGGTATTACGGCAACAAGGATCAACTGGCCCAGGTCGAAGCCATGGCGCTGGAAGAAGCGGTGATCGATCAGGTGCTGGAAGCGGCCACGGTGAACGAGACGGCCTGCAGCTACGAAGAGGCATTGAAACCGAGCACGGTGCCCCAATCTAGCGAAGGCTGAGGCCTAGGCCCGGCACAGTTTCCCAATTCCTCGAAAGGTAAGCCTCATGATCAAGTATGGCTCTGACGGCGGCGCGTACGATGCCAAGCGCGTGGAAGAATATGCAGCGCTGGTGCCCATCGTGGTGGAACAGACCGCCCGCGGTGAGCGTTCCTACGACATCTACTCCCGCCTGCTCAAGGAGCGGGTGATCTTCATCGTGGGGCCGGTCGAAGACTACATGGCCAACCTGGTGGTGGCGCAGCTGTTGTTCCTGGAATCGGAAAACCCGGACAAGGACATCCACCTTTATATCAACTCGCCCGGTGGCGTCGTCACCGCGGGCATGTCCATCTATGACACCATGCAGTTCATCAAGCCGGACGTGAGCACCATGTGCATCGGCCAGGCCGCCAGCATGGGCGCGCTGCTGCTGACTGGCGGCGCCCAGGGCAAACGCTATGCGCTGCCCAACTCGCGCATGATGATCCATCAGCCGAGCGGCGGCTTCCAGGGCCAGGCGTCCGACATCAACATCCATGCCAGGGAAATCCTGTCGCTGCGGGAAAAGCTCAACAAGATCATGTCCGATCACACCGGGCAGCCGATCGAGGTGATCGCCCGCGATACCGACCGCGACAACTTCATGAGCGCCGCCCAGGCGGTGGAATACGGCCTGATCGACAAGGTGCTCGATCGGCGTGTGATCCATACGCCAAGCAACTGAACGGGCGCCGCAAACGCGCCCGGGCGGGACTTGTAAAATGGCAATAATGGCTGCATCTTAGCCATTGAGATCGAGGCAGTAGGGGGCCACCATGGCTGGCGACAAATCCAAAGACGATTCAGGCAAACTGCTCTATTGCTCCTTTTGCGGCAAGAGCCAGCACGAGGTCCGCAAGCTCATTGCGGGCCCGTCGGTGTTCGTCTGCGATGAATGCGTGGACCTCTGCAACGACATCATTCGCGAGGAAATCCAGGAGAAGAGCGCCGAGAACAAAAAGCGCGAGCTGCCCACGCCGGCGGAAATCTGCGCCATCCTGGACGAGTACGTGATCGACCAGCAAAAGGCCAAGAAGATCCTGGCCGTTGCCGTGTACAACCACTACAAGCGGCTCAATTACCAGCGCAAATCCGACGACGTGGAGCTGGGCAAGAGCAACATCCTGATCATCGGTCCCACCGGCACCGGCAAGACGCTGCTGGCGGAAACGCTGGCGCGCCTGCTCGACGTGCCGTTCACCATCGCCGACGCCACCACGCTGACCGAAGCCGGCTACGTGGGCGAGGATGTCGAAAACATCATTCAGAAACTGCTTCAGAAGTGCGACTACGATGTCGATAAGGCCCAGGTGGGCATCGTCTACATCGACGAGATCGACAAGATTTCGCGCAAGTCCGACAACCCCTCCATTACCCGCGACGTGTCGGGCGAAGGGGTGCAACAGGCCTTGCTGAAGCTGATCGAAGGCACGGTGGCCTCGGTGCCGCCGCAGGGCGGTCGCAAGCATCCGCAGCAGGAGTTCCTGCAGGTGGACACCTCGAACATCCTGTTCATC
>DATMFX010000236.1:0-8715 GCA_035555995.1 Hyphomicrobiales bacterium
CTTCCTCGGCGTTGACCACGCGCGCCACTGCGTTGACCAGCTTGATGATGAGCTTGGCCATGGCATAGCCCGGCGCCGCCTTGCCGCCGATCAGCACGCAGCGCGGCACCATGCCGCCGGTATCGCCGCGGCGGACGCGATCGTACAGGTGGATCACGTGCAACGCGTTGAGCAGCTGGCGTTTGTATTCGTGGATGCGTTTCACCTGCACGTCGAACAGCATGTGCGCATCGAACTCGACGCAGGTGCGCTGCCTGACCAGCGCCGCCAGCCGCAGCTTGTTCTCGTGTTTCACGCGGCGCCACTGCCGGCGCAGTTCGCGGTCGCCGACGAACACGGTGAGCTTGTGCAGTTCGTCCAGATCGGTGATCCAGTCTTCCCCAAGGCGTTCGTCGAGCAGCGTCTTGAGCCCCGGATTGCAGAACGCCAGCCAGCGCCGCGGCGTCACGCCATTGGTCTTGTTGTTGAACTTGTTGGGCCACAGCTCGTGGAAATCGTGGAACAGGCCTTCCTTGAGCAGGCGCGTGTGCAGCTGCGCCACGCCGTTGACCGAATGACTGCCCACGATGGCCAGGTACGCCATGCGAATCTGCGGCTCGGAGCCTTCCTCGATGATCGACATGTCGCGCAGCTTGGCCACATCGCCCGGCCAATGCGCCGCCACTTCCCCGAGAAAACGCCGGTTGATCTCGTAGATGATTTCCATCAGGCGCGGCAACAGCTGGCCGAACATCGCCACCGGCCAGCGCTCCAGCGCCTCGGGCAGCAGGGTATGGTTGGTGTAGGCCATGGTCTGCACGGTGAGCGACCAGGCTTCCTCCCAGTCCAGCAGATACGCGTCAAGCAGAAGACGCATCAGTTCCGGCACCGCCACCGCGGGATGAGTGTCGTTGAGCTGGAAGCGGTTCTTGTCCACGAAGCCGCGCAGGCTGCTGCCGTAATCGCGATGCCAGCGATTCAATACGTCCTGCAGGCTGGCGGAACTCAGGAAGTATTGCTGGCGCAGGCGCAGTATCTTGCCGTTGACGCTGACGTCGTTCGGATACAGCACCATCGATATCTGCGCGGCGGCGTTCTGCTGCTGCACGGCGTCGGCGTAGTCGCCGGAATTGAAATCCGTCAGCGACAGCTTTTCGCTGCTGTCCGCCCGCCACAGGCGCAGGGTATTGACCGTGCCGTTGCGGTAGCCGGGAATCGGCACGTCGTGCGGCACCGCCAATACGTCGATGGTGTCGACCCAGCGCACGCGGTAGCGGCCCTCGGCGTCCGTCCAGGTTTCGGTGCGCCCACCGAACTTGACGTGGCAGGCGCACTCATGCGCCACCAGTTCCCAGGGCGTGCCGCTTTCCAGCCAGTCGTCCGGCACCTCCACCTGGTAGCCGTTCTTGATCTTCTGGTGAAAAATGCCGTAATCGTAGCGGATGCCGTAGCCGGTCACCGGATAGCCGAGCGTGGCACAGCTGTCGAGAAAACAGGCGGCCAAACGCCCCAGGCCGCCGTTGCCCAGGCCGGCGTCGCGCTCCTGGTCCAGCACTTCCTCCAGGGCGCAGCCGAAACCGCGCAGCGACTGCGCCATGGCATAGTCCATGTCGAGATTGAGCAGCGCATTGTTGAGCGCGCGCCCCATCAGGTATTCCAGCGACAGGTACGCCACCCGGCGCGGCTTGAGCGCCTGGTAGCTGTCGCGCGTGCTGGCCCAGCGTTCCACCAGACGGTCGCGCACCGTGAGCGCCGCCGCCCGATACAGATAACGTTCGCCATGGGTAGTCTGGCCGCGTCCAAGCGTCAAATGGTAATGCCGCAGCAGATCCTTCTTGACCGAGCGCGTGTCCATCCCCCGCCAGGGGTAGTCGTCGGTAAAGTTGCGGGAATATTCCTGGTTCATATCAACGACTCCTGCGTGGGATCGTCCGGCGCCACCGTATCCACCAGCACCACGGTGGAATAGGCGCGCATGGGATAGTGATCCTGGATTTCCAGCGGCGCGGCAAAGGGCCTGCCGGTTTCGAAGCTGGTATCGAGCACCAGCGCCCAGCGCATCTGCGGTTGCGGGCGCGGCAGCCGGAAACTGAGCGGCGCCGTACCGGCATTGAACAGCGCCAGCATGTAGCGCCAGCGCTCCTCCACCATCGCGCCCACCAGATACCCGAGCACACGGCTTTGGTTCTGTCCCCAATGCAGCGGCTGCATGATCTCGCCGTCACGGTTGAACCAGAGGATCACCGGCGCACCCGTGGCCGCGCTTTCGTGGACGTAGTGTCGCTGCCAGATCCAGGGATGTTCGCGCTTGAAGGCCAGCAGCGCCGCGGTATAGGTAAACTGCTGCATGGCTTCATTGCTCTGCTCCGCCCAGCTCATCCAGTTGAGCGGGTTGTCCTGGCAGTAGGCGTTGTTGTTGCCCTGCTGGGAACGGCAGCACTCGTCCCCCGCCGACAGCATGGGGATGCCCTGCGACAGGATCAGCGTGGCAAGAAAGTTGCGGCTCTGGCGCCGGCGGATTTCGTTGATTTCCACCAGCAGCGTCGGCCCTTCCACGCCGTAGTTGTCGCTGTGGTTTTCGGCGTGGCCGTCGCGGTTGTCCTCGAGGTTGGCTTCGTTGTGCTTCTCCCGGTAGCTCACCAGATCCTGCAGGGTGAAACCGTCGTGGCTGATCACGTAATTGATGCTTGCCGCGGGCCGCCGGCCAGCGTGTTCGAAGATGTCGCTGGAACCGTGCACGCGCCGCGCGAACTCGGGCAGCATGCCTGAATCGCCGCGCCAGAAACGCCGCACGGTGTCGCGATAACGGTCGTTCCATTCACTCCAGCCGGAAGGAAAGTTGCCAAGCTGATAGCCCCCCGGCCCGATGTCCCAGGGTTCGGCGATCAGGCGCACGCCGGCCAGCTGCGGGTCCTGGTACAGCGCATCGAAAAAGCCGCTGCCGCGGTCGAAGCCGTGGTGTTCCCGCCCCAGGATGGCGGCAAGGTCGAAGCGAAAGCCGTCCACCTGCATCACCGTGACCCAGTAGCGCAGCGAATCCATGATCAGGCGCAACACCGCCGGATTGCTCACGTCGAGCGTGTTGCCGCAGCCGGTGTCGTTGATGTAATAGCGCGGATTCTCGTTCTGCAGCCGGTAATAGCTCAGGTTGTCGATGCCCTTGAAGCTCAGCGTGGGACCAAGGCGCCCGCCTTCGGCACTGTGGTTGAACGCCACGTCCAGTATCACTTCGATGCCGGCGTCGTGCAGCGCCGTGACCATGGCGCGGAACTCCAGTGGATCGCCGTGGCTCAGGTAGGCCTGGTGCGGCGCGAAAAAGGTCAGCGTGTTGTAGCCCCAATAATTGCGCAGCCCCTTGTGCACCAGAAAGTGTTCGTCGATGAAACCCTGCACCGGCAACAGTTCCAGCGTGGTGATGCCGAGCCGTTTCAGGTAATCGATCAGCGCCGGCTGCGCCAAGCCGGCAAAGGTGCCACGCAATTCCTCGGGCAGGTTGGGATGTTCGCGCGTCATGCCGCGCACGTGCGCTTCGTAGATCACGGTCTGCTCCGGCGCCGGGCGCGGAGGCGGCGGCGCGCCTTCCAGCACCTGCGGTCCAGAAATCACGGCCTTGAGCATGCAGGCCGCATTGTCGCGGGTATCGAAGCTCAGATCCTGTTCGGGCGATTGGGTGATGAAGGCATAGTGACTGTCGCTCCAATGAAAGCGCCCGGCCAGCTTCCTCGCGTAGGGATCGAGCAGCAGCTTGTGGTGATTGAAGCGATGCCCAAGTTCGGGCTGGTAAGGGCCATATACCCGATAGCCGTAGCTGAGGCCGGGTTCGCAGCCTTCCACGTAGCCGTGGAAAATCTGCTGGTCGTAGCCCGGCAATGCCAGGCGCTGCAGTTCATGTTCGCCGGTGGCATCGTACAGACACAGTTCCACCCGCTCGGCATGGGCGGAATACAGGGCGAAATGCGTGCCTTTGCCATCGTAATGGCTGCCAAGCGGATAATGCTGCCCGGCGACAATGCCGTAGCGTTGCTTCATAGTTCCTCTATCCGGGGCTGAAAACGAGACCCGCAAGCCCCGGCAGGCGTACCACGATGGACCAGGGCAAGCCGTGCGCGGGCACCGGTTCCGCGTGCACGCCGCCCAGGTTGCCGTCGCCGCTGCCGCCATATTCACAAGCGTTGGTGTTCAGGCGTTCCCGGTACCAGCCGCCCTGCGGCACGCCCACGCGCAGCGCCGTGTACAGCATGGGCGTGAAATTGAGCAGCACGATGGCCTGCTCACCCGCCATGCGTCCCTTGCGGCGGAACAGCAGCAGCGAACGTTCGTAGTCGTCGGCATCGAGCCATTCGAAACCCTCGCTCGAGCAGTCCAACTCGTACAGCGCGGGCGATTGGCGATACAGCTGGTTGAGATCGCGGATCAGATGCTGCATGCCGGCGTGCGGCGCATATTGTGTCAGGTGCCAATCCAGGCTGTGATCGTGCCGCCATTCGTCGTGCTGCGCAAACTCGCCGCCCATGAACAACAGCTTCTTGCCGGGATGGGTCCACATGAAAAGGTAATAGGTGCGCAGCGTGGCGAACTTTTGCTCATCATTGCCGCCGATGCGTCCAAGCAGCGAACGTTTGCCGTGCACCACTTCATCATGGCTCAGCGGCAGGATGAAATTTTCGCTGAAGCCATACAGCAGGCCAAAGGTCATCTCGTTGTGATGGAAACGGCGATGCACCGGATCGCGCGCCAGGTAGCGCAGCGTGTCGTTCATCCAACCCATGTTCCACTTGAAGCCGAAACCGAGCCCACCGTGTTCGATCATGCGCGTCACGCCCGGCCAGGCAGTGGATTCCTCCGCCACCATCATCACGCCGGGAAAATTGAAATAGGCCCTGGCGTTGATGCTGCGCAACAGGTCGATCGCCTCGATGTTCTCGCGCCCGCCGAAGCGGTTCGGAACCCATTCGCCGGCCTTGCGGCTGTAGTCGAGGTAGAGCATCGAGGCCACCGCGTCGCAACGCAGGCCGTCGCAATGGAATTCGCTGAACCAATACAGCGCATTGCTGATCAGGTAGCTCTGCACTTCGGCGCGGCCGTAGTTGTAGATGCAGGTGTTCCAGTCGGGGTGAAAACCCTGGCGCGGATCGGCATGTTCATACAGATGCGAGCCGTCGAAGCGCGCCAGACCGTGGCTGTCCGTGGGGAAATGCCCCGGCACCCAGTCCAGCAGCACGCCGATGCCCAACTGATGCGCACGGTCGATGAAATACCGCAGATCGTCGGCCGTGCCGAAACGGCTGGTGGGCGCATACAGGCCAAGCGGCTGGTAGCCCCAGGAACCGTCGAAGGGAAACTCACTCAACGGCAAACACTGGATGTGCGTGAATCCCAGTTCCTGCACGTAGGGCAGCAGCGCCTCGGCCAGTTCGCGGTAATTCAGGTAACGGCCATCGTCATGGCGTCGCCACGAGCCAAGATGCACTTCATAGATGCTCACCGGCTGCGTGTGGCTGACCTGCCCGTGCCGCTGTTCCAGCCACGCGTAATCCTGCCATTGATAGGTGGACGGAGGCGACACGCGCGACGCGGTGGCCGGACGCAACTCCATGCTGCGCGCGTAAGGATCGGCCTTGAGCGGCAGCAGGTTGCCTTCCTGCGTGAGAATCTCGTACTTGTACTGTGTGCCCGGCGCCAGATCGGGAATGAAGATTTCCCACACGCCCACCTGCGGATGCAGACGCATCACGTGTACACGTCCGTCCCAGTGGTTGGCGGCGCTGACCAGCGACACCCGCCGCGCGTTCGGCGCCCACACCACGAACAGGATGCCGTCCACGTCGTCCACTCGGCGCGGGTTGGCGCCCATGAAGCGCCAGCACTGTTCCTGCGTGCCGTTGGCAAACAGGTAAAGATCGGCATCGTCGAGCAGCGAGGGGAAACGGTAGGGGTCGTCCAGCAGCACCTGCGCCTGCGGATAACGCACCTTGAGCCGATACGGCACTTGCCGCTTGCGGTCGATGCAGCCGCTGAACAGCCCTTCCTCGTGGATCATCCGCAGCGTGCCCAAGCTACGCTTGCCGCAGGGGTTCACCACTTCCACCTCGAGCGCGCCCGGCAGGAATACGCTGACCTGGCGCGTGCCGTCGGCCCGGGGATGCATGCCAAGACGGGCGAACACGTCCGCACAGCGCCCCTTGACCAGCAGATTGACCTCCCGGGCCCCGATGAGCTGGTATTTCTCGGACCCCGCGGCGGGTTGCGGCATACGGTCGGTGGATTCGCTACAGCCGGTCATTGCAATGACGCGCCTCGCGCAGGCTGTCCAGCAGCTGCGTCACGAAAGGCCGTGCGAACAATGCCTCCAGGGGATCGGGAAGTTTGCGGCGCCAGTTGCCGTATTCGCTGTTGGTGCCGGGAATGTTGACCGGCAGTTCCAGACAGGCGAGATCGTCGATCTGCACCGACAGCAATTGCGACGCCACGCGCGCCACCGCCTGCGTAAGCGCCACGCGCAATGCATCGTCCACGGGTGCATCGAGCGGGCGCGCCTGCCAGTGTCCAGGCAATAAACCCTGTTCGTCCAGCCATTGCAGTAACTGCCCTCGTTCGCCGCGCCGCCATTGCTGCTCCTGCACCAGGTGCGCATCGTCGGGTATCAAGCCGAGTTCCCGTCGCAACCGCAGATCGCTGCCGTTCCACCAGGCGGTCAATGGCGCCACGTCATGGTTCGCCTGCATGGTCAATGCCTGCGGTTTATAATGCTCCGGCTTGCGGAAGTGCCAATTATCGTACTTTTCGAAATAGAAAACACAATTGGAATAGATGCCGCCGTTTTCGAGGTAGCTGCGAATCTCGGGCGGCACCACGCCAAGATCCTCGCCGATCACCACGCAGCGCTGGCGCACGCTTTCCAGCCGCAGTATCGCGAACAGCAGGTCCACCGGGTAGTGCACATAGGCGCCGGTGGCGTTGCTGCCGTCGTTCGGACACCACCACAGGCGATACAGCGCCAGCACGTGATCGATGCGCAGCGCGCCGCAGGCACGCATGTTGCTGCACAACAGTTCGCGGAAGATACGGAATTCGTCGGCTTCCAGCGCGGCGGGCAACAGCGGCGGCAGGCCCCAGTTCTGGCCATCGGGGTTGAAGCTGTCCGGCGGCGCGCCGATGCGCGCATCCAGGCAGTATTGGTCCTGGTTGCTCAGCACCTCGCAGCCATCGGCGCTACTGCCCACCGCCAGATCGCGCACCAGCCCGATATCCATTCCCGCCGCCAGCGCCTGCTCCTGGCAGGCCTCGAGCTGGCATTGCGCCTGCCATTGCAGCCAGGCCTGAAAATCCTCCTTCGCGGCCACGCTGTCCGCGGCCGCCAGCGAGGCCTGGAAGCGCGAGAACTGCACCAGCGCGTCTCCCGCTTGCGTGCGCCAATGCGCAAAGGCGGCCCGTTCCTGCTCCGACGCCTCGGCGTCGAACACGGCGTAAATACGCGCGAAGGCGTCAAATTTGAGCCTGGCCACGTCCCCGTATTGCACCAAGGGCGCCTCCACCGCCTTTCGCAGGCGCCGGCGCACCGATGCCGACCGCCACCAGGCCTGCACCGCGGCATCGCCAAAACCCTCGAGCTCATCCACGGCAATGTAGAGGGGATTGAGAAAGCGGCGGTCGCAGGGACTGTAGGGGCTGGCGTTCTCGGGATGGCGCGGATCGAGCGCATGCAGGGGGTTGAGCAGGACGAAATCCGCGCCCTCGCCGGCCGCAAGCATGGTCAAGCGGCGCAGATCGGCGAAATCCCCGATGCCCCAGTTGCGCAGCGAACGCAGGGTATACAGTTGCACCGACAGCCCCCAGCTGCGCTCGCCCCGCGCCAGCTTGGGACTGCGCCAGGCCTGCGTGGGCGCCACGATCAACAGGCTATGCCAGCGCTGCCCGTCCAACTCGACCGCCAGGCGGTGGTAACCCAGCGGCAGGGGGGGCAGCCGCAAGGCATAGCGCCGCCACACCTGGCCGCCGAACAGCGCCGCCTCGCCATTCGGCCATTGCTGCGGACAGCCGCCACCCTCGAGCGGCTCGCCTTCCTCCGGTTCCAACCGCCAGCGGCAAAAGCCCTTGGCATAGGTTTCGGTCAGCCACAGCCACACTTCGGGCGCGGCCGCCTCCACCAGTTGTACCGCCGGCAGCGCCCGGTATTCCTCGGCTTCGTGCCGCGCCAACAGTTCGCGCAGCCCTTCGTCATCGGCGGGCGCCAGGCCCATCGCCTGCAACACACGGTAGCGATAGGCCAGGGGAATGGTGCGGATGTTTCCGGAAAATTCGATGAACTCGCCCCCTATACCGCAGGCCTTGAGCAAGCGATCCAGCAGTACTGCATCCAGATGATCCGGCCCCATGGAATCGGCCACATGCGCTCCCATCGAATCTCGTGTCCTGACGAGTATGCGCCAGCGCCTCGCCACTTGCCCGCCGCATTGGCGTAAATTGCGCGCGCGCTCACGCAGCGCCGATGATAACCAGCAAGAAATGGGCCTTTATGAAGGTGCATCAAGAAAAAGATGAATTTCTCTCGCACGCCACCCCGTCCTGTAGCGTACAACCCCGCCGAATTCCGCGACATACCTCACAAGATGCTTGAAATCCTTGACGTAATTCTGAATATTTCGCCCCTTCGCCAAAAATGCGGCCCGCCCCCCAAGAGTCGCCCAGACAAGGAACAGCGCCGATGCCAACCGCCACACCCCCGATTCCCGCCCT
>DATMFX010000237.1:0-3386 GCA_035555995.1 Hyphomicrobiales bacterium
CGGCATCCGTGTCGGCATGCCGCCCGCGCTGGGTGGGGCGGCATGCCGCGCACGGCGGAAGATCAGAACTTGTAGGTGACCCCAATGCGGAAGCTGCGCGGGGTGGTGGCGCGGCTGATGGTGCAATTGACCGTGTCGCAATCGATGTCTTCGGAGCTTTGGTCTACCGGATCGAGTCCGGGGACGTAAGCGGGGTAGTAGTAGACGATCTCCTTGCGGTCGGCGTCGAGCAGGTTGATCAGCTCGGCATAGGCGGTGAGCTTGTTCCAGTGCCACGCGCCGCGCAGGCTGACGGTGGTGAGGGACTCCGCGCGCCGGCTGTTGTCCGCCGTCAGCGCGTAGGGGCCCAGGTAACGGGCACGCAGCGCCAGGTCCCAGTTGTCGCGGCTGGCGGAAATGCCGATCTGCCCCGAGGTTTCCACTGCCTGTTCGACGTAGTCGCCTTCAGGGTTGTTGACGTAGCGCGCTTCGCTGTCGGTGTAGACGGCGTCCACGCCGAGCCAGCTCAGGGGCTGCCAGAACATGGTCAGTTCCAGGCCCTCGCGCTTGGAGGCTCCCTTGGGTTCCACGGAGTTGGAATCGCCGACGAATATCAGTTCGCTCTCCTGGTTCAGCCACCAGTAGGCGGTGGTGAACTTGAAGTCGCCGATGCTCAGGCGCGCGCCGAATTCGCGGCCTGTGCCGGGCGAAATGCCGGGTATGGGATCGGTGGGATTGACCACGCCACGGGCGTCGTTGGAATGAAAGCCCTCTCCCCAGTTGGCGTAGAACTCGAGGTCGTCCAGTGCGTTCCAGGCCAGCGCTACCTTGGGAGAAGTGCGGTTGACGGATTTCGACCCGTCCGCGCTGTTGCCATTGAGCGCGGTCACATCGAACTCGTAGTAATCCTCGCGCACGCCGCCGATCACGCGCAGCGTATCGGTGGCTTCCCAGGTGGCTTCGACGTAAGCGCCCAGCGAGCCTTCCTGGATTTCGTTCTCGCTGATGGGTTCGACGAACACGCCGTCCTCGGTGTGTTCCACGCCGATGCGGCTGCCGTCGTCGTAGCGGAAGTCGGTGCCGCCCACCACCCTCAGGGTCGAGGCCTCGTAAAGCGTCTTCTCGGCGGCGCCGCCGAGCGTCCAGCGCTTGTCGAACTGGTTGATCTGGTAGTCGTAGGTGGGATTGGAGGACATCGTCCAGTCATAGTGCTGGCCATAGAGCGTGGCGCTCCAATCGGCTCCCACCAACTGGCTGGTGAGTATCCAGCGGGAGGTTTCGCCCTCCGCAGTGGGATCGAGCGAGCAGAACTCGTCGGGGCAGACGGATGTGCCGATGGCGCGCTCGGGTACCTGCTCGGTCGGATCCCAGCTGGCTTCGTAGCCGGACAGGCTTACGGAGAACCGGCCAAAGTCGGTTTCGCGCAGGTATTTGCTCCACAGCGAAACGTGCTGCAGATTCTCTTCCTTTTGCCAGGGGCCGTCGTTCTGCTTGTATTCTCCCACGAAGGTCAGGCTGCCACGTTCGAGATCGTGGGAACTGCCGCCCGCCAGGCGGCGCCAGCCGTATTGGCCGCTTTCCAGCGATAGAAAGTCGTTTTCCAGGCGGTCGATGGTGTGGATGAAGGAGGCGCCGGCCATGGAGAAGTCGCCCAGGTCGGCGCGATACGGCCCCTTGCGGTAGTCGATGCGTTCGACTGTTTCCGGAATCAGGCCGTTGACGTCCAGATAACCCTGGCCATGACCGTGGGAACGGAGGTTCCATGGCATGCCGTCGACGAACGCCGTGTAATCGGTGCCGTGGTCGAGATTGAAACCGCGCAGGAAGTATTGGTTGGCCTTGCCGCTGCCCGAATGCTGCACGGCCACCATGCCGGGCATGGATTCGAGCAGTTCGGCGGTCTTGAACAGGGGCCGCATCAGCAGGTCGGCGCCGCCGACGGAGCCTTCGCTGGCGGCTTCCGCGGTGCCGACCAGGTCGGTGTTGCGCCCGAACACCACGACTTCTTCAATGGGGGCGCTTGGCTGGGCGGCCAGCGGCGCCCCTACCGTGAGGAAGGTGATGGCGGCCGCGAGCCGGTTGATTCGGAGGTGTTTGATCATGGGCATCCTTGAATATGGAGGGAGGAAAACTGCAACTTGTATCGTTGCGGGTGACGAAGGTCGGCGGATTATAGTCAACAGGCAGAGGAGGGCGCCGTTGTTAACTGTTTTGAACGGTTAAGGCTTGTTAGGATGCGGCAAATTGCACCAGAAGGGCGCATTGGCACGGGCAGTCGAGCACGCCATGTCGTGGCCAAGGCGGTGAGAAACGTCGGGGAAGAACTGGTACCGGAGGCCGGACTTGAACCGGCACGCTATCGCTAGCAACGGATTTTGAATCCGTCGTGTCTACCATTTCACCACTCCGGCAGGGGGCGGGAAGGGCGGCGATTATAGCAACGCCTCTGACCACTGCCTATGCCCGTTCGCGGTTTTTCAGTACGCTTGCGGCTTTTTCGTTGGCCACCTTTCCATGCAACTGAGTGATTTCGATTTCGACCTGCCCGAAGCGCTGATCGCGCACCATCCCGCTCCGCAGCGTAGCGACAGCCGCCTGCTGCACCTGGGCCGCCATGATGGCGCCGTGCGGCACCTGGGATTTCGCGACCTGCCGTCCCTGCTGCATCCGGAAGATCTGCTGGTATTCAACAACACGCGGGTGATTCCGGCACGGCTTTTCGGGCACAAGCGCAGCGGCGGCAGGCTGGAACTGCTGCTGGAGCGGGTGATGCCGGACAACCGCGTATTGGCGCAGCTGCGCGCCAACCATCCACTGCAGCCGGGCGCGGAACTGGAATTCAGCCACGAGACGCAGACGCTGAACGCGGTGGTGGAGGGGCGCGAGGATGGCTTCTATCAGGTGCAGTTCGATCCCGCGGCGGACCTGATGGCGTTTCTGGAACTGGCAGGGCACATGCCGCTGCCGCCCTACATTCGCCGCGAGGACGAGGCCAGCGACCGGGAACGCTACCAGACGGTGTACGCCCGCGTGCAGGGCGCGGTGGCGGCGCCCACGGCGGGACTGCATTTCGATGAGGCGCTGCTGCAGACCCTGCGTGAGCGCGGCATTGCCATGGCGCAGGTGACCCTGCACGTGGGCGCGGGGACGTTTCAGCCGGTGCGCGCAGCGCATATCGAGGAGCACCGCATGCATGCGGAGTATCTGGAGGTGGGCGAGGAAGTGTGCGCGGCGGTGGCGACCTGCCGGGCACGTGGGGGACGCGTGGTGGCGGTGGGGACGACCACGGTGCGTTGTCTGGAAACGGCGAGTCAGTCGGGGGAGTTGGTGCCGTTTCGGGGGGATACGCGGATTTTCATCTATCCGGGATATGAGTTTCGGGTGGTGGATGCGTTGTTGACCAACTT
>DATMFX010000238.1:0-4738 GCA_035555995.1 Hyphomicrobiales bacterium
GCGCTGCTGTTGGCAACGCTGGGTCTGTATGGCGCGGTGAGCGTTGCCATGCGTTCCTCGCTCAAGGAAATCGGCGTGCGCAAGGTGCTGGGCAGTGGAGCGTTCCAGATTGCGCTGGTGTTCCTGAAAAAATTCCTGAGCCCGTTGTTGGTGGCCAATTTGCTTGCGTGGCCGCTTGCCCTGGGGTTTGCCATCAGATGGGTGGAAAGGTTTCCCTACCAGCTCGATCGCTATTGGTTGCTGCCGCTCTGCGCGCTGGCAACGGTGCTGGTGCTGGTGATTTCCTGGACGACGGTGGCGTGGCTGAGTAAGCGGGCGGCACGGGTCAGGCCGGTGGCGTGTCTGCGGTATGAGTAGACACGGTCTGTGATGCCGTGGTTCATTCCTCCGCTTCCGGCGGCAACCGTTCCAGTTCCGCTACCCTGCGTTCCAGTTCACTGATGCGCGCCTCGGCCTGGGTGAGCACCTGCATCTGCGTTTCGAATTCGTCGCGCGACAGCAGGTTCAGGGGTCCCAGCGCGCTTTTGAGCAGGGTGAACAATTCCTGTTCGATCTTTTCGCGTGCTTCGCTTGCGGCGGGGAAGAGCGCGGCGGCTTTGGTGCTGAGGCTGCGCAGGAAATCGTTGTCGATCATCAGTGTACGTCCATGGCATGAAGACAGGTGAAGTGTAAGGGAGCACGCAGGGGCGGGGAATCGCTTTTTCTCGATCAGGGGCAGTATACTTTGCGGCGTATCAGCCCCACAGGAGAGGTTCATCCATGAAAATGATCACGGCTGTCATTAAGCCCTTCAAGTTGGACGATGTGCGTGAGGCGCTTTCGGGTATCGGCGTGCAAGGCATCACCGTCACTGAAGTGAAGGGTTTCGGCCGTCAGAAGGGGCATACCGAGCTCTACCGAGGCGCCGAGTATGTCGTTGATTTTCTACCGAAGATTCGTCTGGAAATCGCGGTGGAGGACGGCATGGTCGAACAGATCATCGAAGTGCTGATCAAGTCGGCTTCCACCGGCAAGATCGGCGACGGCAAGATTTTCGTCCACAACCTCGAGCAGGTTATCCGCATCCGCACCGGCGAATCAGGGCCGGACGCGCTGTAACGAAGACCCCAATGCCGCGGCTGGATTGGCGGCGATCCGCTGGGATCGATTGGGCGGCTGGCCGTGGTCACCGCCCAGGCCGGGGTGCTTCAAGTGAATCGAATGCGTCTAAAAAAGGCAGCTAGCAAAGGCAGCTAAAAAGGCGTCTGTCTGAATGAGCCTGGGCGCCTCAGGCGCCCCACAGCTGCTGCAGCACCGCCAGTGCCGCCACCGGCGCGGTTTCGGTGCGCAGGATGCGCCGTCCCAGCTGAATGCCCACGAAGCCCCGCTCGCGTGCAAGCGCCAGCTCCTGCGGCGCCAGCCCGCCTTCGGGGCCGATCAGGAGTGCCACTTCCCCCGCCGGCCGCGCGCCGGACAATGTCAGCGTTTCCCCCTGGTCGAACAGCAGCTTGAGCGCGGCGGTGCTCTGGCGCACGAACTCGTCCAGCGTCATGGGCGCCAATACCGGCGGCACTCGCACCCGGCCCGATTGCTCACAGGCGCTGATGGCCACCTGTTGCCAGTGATCCAGGCGCTTGTCCTGGCGTTCGCCCTGCAATTTCACTTCGCAGTGCAGAGTATACAGCGGCTGGATCGCGCTCACGCCCAACTCGGTGCTTTTCTGGATGGCGTAGTCCATGCGTTCACCGCGTGAAATGCCAAGGGCGAGGGTGGTACGCAGCGGCGATTCGGTGCCCGGATTCTGCGCCGCGCCAAGCTGCACGCGCACCGTGTGCTTGTCCACGGCCAGCACGGTGGCGGCGAATTCCAATCCCGAATCATCGAAAAGACAGAGCGGGGTACCGGCCGTGACCCGCAGCACTTTGCCCAGATAGTGCGCGCGCGAGCCGTCCAGGGTCAGTTCGCTCGCCTCTTGCAGCGGCTGTGTCACGTAAAGTCGGGAAATGCGCATGGATCGTATCGCGGCTGGATCAAGCGTGATGGTGCCTGCGGTGGCGGCGCCGGGCAAGCCATGGGTTCAAAGCGTAAGTGGCTGTCCCGCGCTCAACGCAAATGGCCGAGTTTGTCGCGTTTTGTCGCCAGATAGTGCTGGTTATGGCTGTTTTCGCCGGTGATCAGGGGTTGGCGCTCGGTGACTTCGACGCCGAGCATTTCCAGCGCCTGCACCTTTTCCGGGTTGTTGGTCATCAGGATGACGCGGTTGATGCCAAGCGTCTCGAACAACGCGGCGCAGACGTCGTAATGGCGTTCGTCCACGCCGAAACCGAGCGCCACGTTGGCCTGCACGGTATCGGCGCCCTGGTCCTGCAGCGCGTAGGCGCGGATCTTGTTGCCGAGGCCGATGTCGCGGCCTTCCTGGCGCAGGTAGAGGATCACGCCGCTACCGATGGTGGCGATGCGACGCATGGCTTCCTGCAATTGCGAGCCGCAGTCGCAGCGCAAGCTGTACAGGGCGTCGCCGGTGAGGCATTCGGAATGCACGCGGCACAGCACGGGTTCGCTGACGTCGGGTTTGCCGTACACCAGTACCACGTGTTCCTTGCCGGTGGCGGCTTCCAGAAAGACGTGGATGGTGAAATCGCCCCATTCGGTGGGGAGCCTGGAACTTGCGATGTGGGTGATGCTCACGGTGGGCCTGTTCCTGCGGGGGCCCGTGATCGACGCAGAGCCCGATAAAAAGGGCCTGCACTTTACCAGAAAATCAGGATAATGCCCCATTCGCATTCCCTGGCGGCCTTTCCTGTGAATGGGCCGTCCTGAACACGCAAGCGGGCCCATGCATCCGACACCAGACTACGACATCCTGATTGCCGGCGGCGGCATGGCGGGGCTGAGCATGGCTTTGGCCCTGGCGGGGTCCGGCCTGCGGCTGGCGCTGGTCGATCAGCAGCATCCGCCAAGCGCGGTGGAACTGGGCAACGATCTTGCGCAGCGCGATTTCGACACCCGCGTCAGCGCGCTCACTGCTGCCAGCGCTGCCCTGCTCGCGCGCCTTGGCGTGTGGGAATCCTTGCAAGCGCTGCGCCTGTCGCCCTATACCCGCATGCATGTGTGGGACGCGGACGGCACCGGCGCCATCGATTTCGATGCCGACGACCTGCACGCCGAAGCCCTGGGCTGGATTGCCGAAAATTCCCTGGTAACCGCGGTGCTGGCCGATGCCCTGGCGCAAACGGACGCGGCATGCCGTTACGACACCGGCATCGTCGGCCTGGAGCATGAACGTGAGGGTTATCGTCTGCGCCTGGCCGACGGCACGGCGATAAGCGCCCGGCTGGTGATCGGCGCCGACGGCGGCCGCTCGCGCATCCGTGAATGGGCCGGTTTGCGTACCCGGCATTGGAGCTACGACCACCAGGCGCTGGTGACCACGCTGCGCACCGAACTGCCGCACCAGGCCACCGCCTGGCAGCGCTTCATGCCTACGGGGCCTTTGGCTTTCCTGCCGCTGCGGCAGCAGGGTGGTGATGCGCAGCAGTATTGTTCCATCGTGTGGAGCTGTGAACCGGCGCTTGCGGCGCAGCTGTTGGGCCTTGACCCCGCCGCCTTCGCGCAACGCTGCGCCCAGGCCTTCGAATGGCGGCTTGGGGCAGTGGAAGTGCTGGCGCCGCTGCAGGCGTTTTCGCTGCATCAGCTGCATGCGGTGGACTACACCGCGCCGCATCTGGCGTTGATCGGCGATGCCGCGCACACCATTCATCCGCTGGCGGGCCAGGGCGTGAACCTGGGGCTGGCGGATGTCGCCGCGCTGAGCGAGGTGATCCTGAATGCCCACGCCAAGGGGCAGGATTTCGCCTCGCCGCAGGTGCTCAGCCGCTACCAGCGCCAGCGCAAGCCGGCCAACCTGGGCATGATGCTCGGCATGGAAGGCTTCAAGCGCCTGTTCGGCAGCGAGGATCTGCTGCTGCGCTGGCTGCGCAATACCGGCCTGCGCCTGACCGATGGCCTGACCCCGCTCAAGCAGGTCCTGATACGACAGGCCATGGGCTTGAGATGATGAATGATAATCATTATCATCAATTCCCCCTCTGAACCGCCGTTCCTACCGTAGGGTCTTGCCATGACTGCCTCGTATTCCTCTCCTTCCCGCCCGCCTTTTGCCCTGTTGCGCGCCAGCGCGCTGCTGGGGTTGCTGCTGCTTGGCGCCTGCGGCGGTGAATCGGCCACCCAGACACCGCAGCAAAGCCAGGTGCCGCAAGGCGCCGCGCCACAGGACAGCGCCGCGCCCGCCCCGCCGACGGTCACGGGACCGGTGGTGGTGTATTCCTCGCGCCAGGAATACCTGATCAAGCCGCTTTTCGACCGCTTCACCCAGGAAACCGGGATCGAGGTGCAAACCCAGACCGGCGAGGAAGGCCCGCTGATCGCCCGTATCCAGGCCGAGGGCGAGGGCACCTTTGCCGACGTGTTCTATACCGTGGACGTGGGCAATCTCTGGATTGCCGCCGACAAGGGCCTGCTCAGGCCCACCCAGTCGGACTTGCTCGAGCGCGACATTCCCGAGCATCTACGCGATCCGCAGGGCCGCTGGTTCGGCCTGTCGGTGCGCGCCCGCACCATCGCCTATTCCACCGAACGGGTGCAGCCCGAAGAGCTGTCCACCTATGAAGCGCTGGCCGATCCGCAGTGGAAAGGCCGGCTGTGCCTGCGCACCTCGCGCAAGGTCTACAACATGTCGTTGGTGGCCACCATGATCGAC
>DATMFX010000239.1:0-7989 GCA_035555995.1 Hyphomicrobiales bacterium
AGCGCAATCCCGACACCACGGAAGAAGCGTACATGGAGGTGATCCGCAACAAGACCGCCATCCTGTTCGCCGCCGCCTGCCGCACCGCGGCGATCCTGGCCGGCGCGCCCGAGGCGCTGCAACAGGCGCTGCATACCTACGGCATGGAAGTGGGCATTGCTTTTCAGTTGATCGACGACGTGCTCGACTACACCGGCAGCCTGGAAGCGCTTGGCAAGAACGTGGGCGACGACCTGGCCGAAGGCAAACCCACCCTGCCCCTGATCCACACGCTGGCGCACGGCGACGACGACGCCACCCGCGTTCTGATCCGCAACGCCATCGTGGCAGGCGGCCTGGAACATCTGAATCCGATAATCGCCGCCGTACAGCGTTCGGGCGCGCTGGACTACACCCGCCAGCTCGCCGAACAGCGTATCGCCATCGCGCTGCAACAGCTCGACGCGATACCCGATTCGCCGTTCCGCCACGGGCTGGAACTGGTGGCGCAGGCCGCGCTCCGGCGCGCAGGGTAAGGCCGCCGCGCTATACCCCGTTGGGTAAAACAGGTACCCTCGTGCCATCCGCCCAACGCACCTTCCCATGCCGGATTTCCCCATGCCAATGCGTTTGACCAAACTCATCTTCGCCGCCTGCGTGGTGCTGCTGCTCGGCGCCGTCGCTGCTTATTTCTACCTGAACCAGCAAACCCGCCGCGTGGTGGACGAGCGACTCGATGCGCTGGTGCAGAGCGGACGCTACGAGGAACTGTCGTATGCCGACCTGCAGCTGACCCCAGGCGGCGACCTGCATTTCACGGACCTGCGCATGGTGCAGAACGGCAATACCGCGGTGATCGGCAGTCTGCGCGTCAGCGATTTCGACTTTCAGCACGACACGCCCTGGCACATGGACATCCAGATCGACGATCTGCGCTTTCCCGACGGCCTGCCCGCCACGCTCACCGACAGCATGACGCCCGCCACAAGCACGCTGGTCACCGATCTGATGCAGGACGACACGCTGCCGTTGTCGCTGCACTACCGCTACCGGTACACCCCGGAAGACCGCGACCACCTCGAATCCGAGTTCGACGCCGCGCTGCCGCAAGCCTTCACTTTCAGCCTAGACACCACCACCCGCGGCATTCCGCTCGACGTGTTCGGCGATTCCGACCTCGCCAGCGCCGACCCCATGGCGTCCATGAGCCGGCTCAGCAACATCATGGCGCAGGGCGAACTGCCGAACACCCGGCTCACGCTCACCGACCAGGGCTTATTGGACCGAGTGGTCGAAAGCGCCGGCCGGGACAACAACGTCAGCGGCGAAGACTTCCGCACCTACCTCATCACCCAGGCGCGCAACTTCTACCTGTTCGCGCCCGACGGCGTGCAGGACGATGCCCGCAACATCGGCGAGCAGCTGGCAAGTTTCTTTGAAGGGGGCAAGACCTTGCGGGTGCAACTGCAACCCGAATTCGACGGCAGCCTCGCCCGGTTGCAGCCCCAGATCATGGGGGCGGTGCTGTCGGGCGATTTCAAGCAGGCCTTGGATTTGGTGAATCTGACGGTGGAAACCGTGACGGAAGGGCCGCTTTAAGGGCTGGACTCAAACCCCATCCAACGCCCGCTGACCACGCTTGCGCAGCAGCTCCGCCACCCAGTGCCACGCCCTGCCCAGGTCGTACTTCAGGCGACGCAGCCCAAAGTACAACCCCAACAGGCTGGACAGGAAGCCGCCGGTCAGAAGCGTCAGCACCCCGATATCCCACAGCGGACGCTTGTGATACCAGAACGCGAAATCCAGGCTGTGCAGCCCGTTGTAGAGCCAGCGCTCCACGCGGCTGTTCTTGTGGATCAGGCTCAACAGTTCGGCGCGGTGCGGGTCCACGTAGATCCAGCTGCGCATCGGATCGTCGAACTTCACCCGCAGTACCGGCAACGGCAGTTCGCCCTGGCGTGAATAGTAGTAGTCGTCGTAGTCGTCAAGCAGCGCCACGTCGGTCACCTGGCCTTCGCTCACACTGCCCGCCAGTTGCGATACCAACAACTCCTGATCGAAATTCTCGCGCACCTGCAGCGTGGTGGCATCCAGCAGCACGGTGGCCGCCTGCGACTGGCCGTTGATGTTGTAGGGCTGGTGCAGGCGGTCGCGCTTGGCGTCCACCTCGTGCGGTACCGCATGGCTGGCGAGCAGATGCGGCCGCCCCTGCTTCCACACGAAATCGAGCCGCTTGGTGTCCGCGGGCAACAGCGCCGCCACCGCTGGCGTATCCAGCGCGGGGAAAGCCGCCAGATCCAGTTCGCCGCCATCGAACAGCTGCGGATCCACGCCCACGCCGCGCGTATTGGTCCAGGCAAACGGTTCCATCGACACCAGGCCGCTGAACACCCAGGTCAGCGTGGTCACGCCGAACACCAGGCCAAGGATATAGTGCCAGCGCATGCCGCCATGATAAGGAATGGCGCGGCTCAATTTGAACGGCCGTACTTTTTTGCGGAACTGCACCACGCCGAGCACCAGGCCGAGCAGCGCCAGTGCCGTGCCAATGCCGGCCGCCCACACCATGATCTGGTACCACAGCGGTTGATTCAGCCGCAGCTCGGCGTAATACAGCCAGTGCGGAATGGTGCCGAGCCAGGACAACAGGCGCGTGCGGTCCGTGGTGGCCACCACCACCCGCGCCTCGCCGGGCGATACGTAGATTTCGGTGGCGGCCGCATCGTCCAGGCTGTACTTGTACATGGGCATCGAGCGGCTTTCAGTGAGTGTCCACTGATCCGGGCTGAGCACTTCGCCTTCGAGGTTCAGCGCGTCCTGCGGCTGGCCGAGGAACTCGCTGGCCAGACGGCGCGACTGCGCCTCGCTCAGCGTGTCGATGGCTTCGCCGGTGTCGGCGTAATAGCGTTCCAGCGGAAAGCCCGGCGTGCGCAGCTCGTAGACCGGCCGTCCCAATACCGTGCGCAATGAGGCCTGCGACGGGCTGTACCCGGTTTGTTCCACCAGCGCGTCGGGGCCGAGCCGCACCTGCTGCAGTTGCAGCGGTTCGGCGGCGTCGATCTGCATGGCGGGGGTCAGCTTGGGCATGCCGCCGGCATAGATCATCACGTAGGCGGAAAAGAACCACAGCACGAACATGAAGCTCAGCGGGATGCCGACGTAGCGGTGGCTGAGGATCAACAGTTGTTTGATGGCACGCATTGCATCCCCCGTACAGGGCTGGTTTGAAGGGCAGTTTACTGCGGCGGCAGCCGGCGCACTACCCGCTTGTACCACACGATGAAACCGGTGATGTACAGCACCGCCGGGATCAGGCCCAGGAATATCCACAGCACGTTGGCCCACAACAGGCCACGGAAACGCCCGAAATGCAGGTCGATCAGGAAACGCAGCCAGCCGTCGGGGCGGTCGAAATCGTTGATGTCGGCATCGAAGCTGTCGATCAGCCAGTCGAAGGGCGCCGGCCAGGCGAAGTACATCGCCGTGATACCCCAGGCCAGCATCAGCGGCAAGGCCCATAGCCCCAAAAAGCTGTGCAGCTGCCAATTGAAGCTGCGCGGGCTTCGGCGACGGATCACCAGGCCCTCCTTCCAGCGCCGGCTGCCCTGCCACCACAGCACCAGCCCGGTGACGATCATCCCCATGAACAGCACCCCGCCCCAGCCGTTCAGGCGGCGGCCCTTGCGGTCCATCAAGAGATCATCGTGCAGATCCACCAGCCATTCCGTGGCGGCCACCTGCCAGGGAAAGCTGCTGCCCAGGTCCACACCGCGGTACTGGTCGAAAAAGCGGGAGGATTCGGTGCCGTCCTTGTCCAGCACCACATAGGTGGCGCGCGCCTCGTTGGTGGAGGCCACCACCATCTTGACCGCATAGTCGGCATAGATTTCCGCCACCCTGGCTTCCAGCGCGGCATCCTTGAGCGCGGTTGGCCCCGGCACCACTTCGCTGGGCACGAACCAGCGGCTCATCTGCGGGCGCAGCACGATGGCGCTGCCGCTGACGCTGATCATCAGCACGTACAGGCCAAGCCCGATGCCCAGCCACAGATGCACCTGGAACAGCGCGCGCCGAAACCACAGCGTGGCCGGCGCCTTGAGCCAGCGTTGCCAATTGCCCATCATTCCCCCTCGCAAGCCACAGTGGTTCCCTTCCCTGGTGGACCGGACGTGATGCCCCTTCCGGGTTACGACACCTGAAAGCCGCGCCGCCAGGAACGCAGCACGATGAACACCACCGGCCACAGCAAGGCGCTGCTCAGCGCGGGAATCATGAAGCTCAGGTCATTCGCGGTATTGTGATTGGTGGCGGTGAGCCCCCAGAACAGCAGCAGCTGCTGGATACCCACCAGCATCAGCACCGTCAAACTCTGCTGCAACGGCGTGAACATGCGCATGCGCTGATAGAGGCTCAGCGCGCCGTAGGCCACCAGCGTGAGCGTGAGCGCATTGAGCCCAAGCAGCGAGCCTTGCAGGACGTCCACGAAAAAGCCGATGCACCAGGCGGTGAGCAGCCCCATGCGATGCGGCAGCGCGATCACCCAGTAGATCACCACCAGCGCCATCCACTGCGGCCGCCAGTCCTCCAGCCAATCCGGCAGGGGCACGATGGCCAGCATGCCGGCCAGCAGCACGGAGAGGATGATGACCCAGGTGCCATGCGTGCGCTCACTCGCCATCGCCTGCCTCCTCGGCCGCTTCCGGCGCGGACGTCTCCTGCGCCGGCAAATCCTGCGTGGCCTGTTCGTCTTCTTCGGGTAGCGGCTGCGCCTGTTCCTGCAGCGATTGCGCCGATGAAGCGGATTCCGGAGCGGCCTGATCCTGGGACGATTGTTCCAGCAACGAGGCAGCCGGTGCCGGCGTCTCTTGCGGCGATACCTCCTGCGGCGTTTCCTCCTGCGGGAACAGGTCCTGCACCGGCTGATACGGCGAGGACACGCCTTCCGGATCCTCGAACACCAGCAGCAGGTCGCGGCTGCGGGTGATCTGCGCGGTGGGCGTTACCAGCACGTCCGCGAACGGTTTGCCGGGATCGTGGTGCACCTCGCTCACCACGCCCACCGGATAGCCGGCGGGAAAGCGGCCGCCGAGGCCGGACGTGACCAGCACGTCGCCCTCGCGCACGTCTTCGGTGTTGGGAATGTTGTCGAGCGTGAGCTGGTGCAGGCCGTTGCGCGTGCCCGAGGCGATGGCGCGCATGCCGTTGCGGTTGATCTGCACCGGCGTGGAATGCTGCGGGTCGGTGATCAGCAGCACCCAGCTGCTGAAGGGCTCCACTTCCACCACCTGCCCCATCAGGCCGGACGCATCGAGCACCGGCTGGCCGACGAACACGCCGTCGCGGCTGCCCTTGTTGATGAGGATGCGCTTGATGTAGGGATCGGGAGATTCGCCCGTCAGCTGCGCCCGTACCACCACGTCGTCCACCACCGCCGAGGATTTGAGCAGATCGGTGAGCCGTTCGTTTTCGGCGATCAGGTGTTCGAGTTTCTGCAGCTGGTAGCGCTGCATGAACAACTCTTCACGCAGGCGCTGGTTTTCTTCCTGCAGGTCGGTACGGCTGCGCATGGTCTCGCTCAGCGCCAGGCTGGCGCGCGACGGCAGGTTGGCAACGAACTGGATGGGGGTAACGACCATGGCTGCGTAGTAGCGCGCCTGCGACAGATAATCGAAGCGGCTGTCGGCAAACATCAGGCCGAGCGACAGCAGGGCCAGACCAGCGAGTTTGTAGCCCTGAGCCGTGTTCTGGACGAATAGGGACTTGATGGCCGTCTACCTGTATCCGCGTGAAGCGCCGGGCGCCGGTATCCCGGCGCCCTGGAAAGTTCAATCCACCGTCAAAAGGTCGAGTGCGTGGGTGTCCATGAACTCCATGGCCTTGCCGCCGCCGCGTGCGACGCAGGTCAAAGGATCATCCGCCACGATTACCGGCAATCCGGTTTCCTCGCTCAGCAGCTTGTCCAGATCGCGCAGCAGCGCGCCGCCGCCGGTCAGCACCAGGCCGCTTTCGGCGATATCGGATGCCAGCTCGGGGGGCGACTGCTCCAGCGCGCTTTTCACCGCCTGCACGATGGCCGACAGCGGTTCCTGCAACGCCTCGAGGATTTCATCGCTGTTGAGCGTGAAGCTGCGCGGCACGCCCTCGGCCAGGTTGCGGCCACGCACGTCGATCTCGCGGATTTCCTTGCTGGCATAGGCGCAGCCGATTTCCTTCTTGATGCGCTCGGCGGTGGCATCGCCGATCAGGCTGCCGTAGTTGCGGCGCACGTGGGTGATGATGGCTTCGTCCAGCCGGTCGCCGCCCACTCGCACGGATTCGGAATACACCACGCCGTTGAGCGAGATCAGCGCGATCTCGGTGGTGCCGCCGCCGATGTCCACCACCATGGAACCGCTGGCCTGGTCCACCGGCAGTCCGGCGCCGATCGCGGCCGCCATCGGTTCCTCGATCAGACGCACTTCACGCGCGCCGGCACCCATCACCGATTCGCGGATGGCGCGCCGCTCCACCTGGGTGGATTTGCAGGGCACGCACACCAGCACGCGCGGGCTGGGACGGATGAAGCTGTTTTCATGCACCTTGTGGATGAAGTGCTGCAGCATCTTTTCGGTAACCTGGAAGTCGGCGATCACGCCGTCCTTGAGTGGCCGGATGGCGGTGATATTGCCCGGCGTGCGGCCCAGCATGCGCTTGGCGTCGGCACCCACGGCAGTCACTGTCTTCTGGCCGTTGTGCAATCTGATCGACACCACGGAGGGTTCGTTGAGTACGATGCCCTTGTCGCGCACGTAGATGAGGGTGTTGGCCGTTCCGAGGTCGATCGAGAGATCGTTGGAGAACATGCCGCGAAGATTCTTCAACATTGACTTTGTGGTACCTCTACCTATAAATCCGATGAGTCCGGGTTCGCCGGGCCCTCACGTGCAGATCCCATGCGAATCGACCGGCCCTGGATGGAGGCGTGGCACTGAGATGCACGAAGGCGAGAACCGAACGTCGAGGTGCGCTCTCGCATAGCGCCGTGAGGAGGCTTGAACCGCCGATTGCCACCCACCATCGCCACGCCGTGCATCACCCTTTGTGGTGACACTGCGGTGGCGCGGTTGGCGGCGCTGCCCCAGAGTGATTCGAGGCGCCAAAACCGGCAAAGTTCCAGTATAATTCCTGTTTTTTTACGAGCGCTAACTCTAGCAACCGCAACCCGGACAGAGCAAGCGCTAAATCGAATCGCGCGCACGCGCTTGGCCCGTTTATTCCGGGCTCGAGGACATCATGGCCCTAGCTTCCAAGGACATCGAAATCATCGCCCACCTGGCCCGCCTGCACCTGGGCGAAGCGGCGCAGCAGGAGGCGCTCGGCAGCATCACCGATATCCTGGGTCTGATCGACCAGATGCAGGCGGTGGACACCACCGGCGTGGAGCCGCTGGCGCACCCTTTGGACGTGCCGCAGCGCCTGCGCGAGGACGTGGTGACCGAAACCGACCAGCGCGAGCAGTTGCTGAAGCTGGCGCCAAGCGCCGAAAACGGCCTGTTCCTGGTGCCGAAGGTGATCGAATAATCCGGGGCATCGCCTCACTACACGCCCATTCACCAGTGGATACGCATTACCCCTCATGTCAAACCAAGTGTTGAACCAAGGCATTGCCGAAACAGCCCGCGCCTTGCGCAGCGGCGCCCATTCCAGCGTCGAGCTTACCCAGGCCTACCTGGAGCGCATCGCAGCGCATAACCCTGCGCTCAATGCCTTCATCACCGTGACCGCCGAGCAGGCGCTGGCGCAGGCCGCCGCCGCCGATGCCGCCCTGGCCAAGGGCGAGGCCGGTCCGCTCACCGGCGTGCCGCTGGCGCACAAGGACCTGTTCTGCACCAACGGGGTGCGCACTTCCTGCGCCTCGCGCATGCTGGACAACTTCATCGCGCCGTACGACGCCACCGTGGTGCAGCGCCTGCAGGACGCCGGCATGGTGATGCTCGGCAAAACCAACATGGACGAGTTCGCCATGGGGTC
>DATMFX010000240.1:0-4940 GCA_035555995.1 Hyphomicrobiales bacterium
TTCTGCACCGCAGCCGTATTGTTCCATCCGGACAACAATTGCGAGCGTTCTACTTCATCCAGCAGCGGCAACTCGTCTATCCGTTGCTCGGGGTTGTCCAGCATGCCTTTGAGCAATCGCTGCCAATGCGCCGCCATGCGTTCGATGGTCTCGCGCTCAAACAAATCCGTCGCGTAGTTGAAGCTTGCGTTCAACCCATCCTCACCCTCACCCTCACCCTCACTGAGATTCAGCACCAGATCGAACTGTGCACTGGCCTGTTCCCCGACAACGCCTGATACCCGCAGCCCCTGCTGCTGCAATCCGGCGAGAAACGTTTCATTTCCGCGCTGCGCACGCTGGTAATTGAACATCACCTGGAACAGCGGGGTGGTGCTCAAGCTACGCTCAGGCTGCAAGGCGTCCACCAGCCGCTCGAACGGCAGGTCCTGATGCGCCTGCGCATCCAGTGCGCTGCGCTTGACCTGTTTCAGCAATTCCACCACCGTCAGCTGCGGCGTGACCTGCGCCCGCAGCACTTGGGTGTTGACGAAGAATCCGATCAACCGCTCCGTCTCCAACCGGTTGCGGTTGGCGATAGGGACGCCTACCCGGATATCGGATTGGCGGCTGTAGCGGTGCAGCAGAAGCTGGAACGAGGCCAACAGCAGCATGAACGGCGTGAGCCCCAGGCGTGCGGCAGTGCTGGCGACTTGTTTACGGAGTTCAGCAGGCAAGGCCCGCACCACACTTGCTCCGTGATAGCTTGGCTGTGGCGGACGCGGATGATCGGTGGGCAATTCCAGTACCGGCTGTTCATCTCCCAGTTGTTCACGCCAGTAGGCGAGCTGGCGGCTGCCTTCGGCCGCGTTCAGGATTTGGCGCTGCCACAGGGCATAGTCGGCATACTGGATCGACAGCGGCGCCAAAGCCGGAACAAGGCCTTGGCTAAAAGCTTGATAGGCGGACACCACCTCTTCCACCAGCAATTGCATCGACCACTCATCGGAAATGATGTGGTGCTGCACCAGGGAGAGCACGTGGTCTTCCTGCTCGAGTTGGATCAAGGTAAGGCGCAGCAGCGGCCCTGTGGTCAAATCGAAAGGGGTCTGCTCATGCGTGCGCAGGCACCGGTGCAGAGCGGCTTCTTCCGACTCGCCTGCCTGCAGAACCAGAGTCTCCTCCACCAGCGGCAACGCCAGTTCTTCTGCAATCACCTGGCAAAGCTCTCCCTCCTGCTCGGTGAAGTGTGTGCGCAGCACTTCGTGCCGTGCCACCACCAGGGCAAAGCTTTGCCTCAACGCCCGGTTGTCCAAGGTCCCCTGCAGACGCAGCGTCGTGCTGATGTGATAGGCCGCACTCTCCGGCGCCAGTTGCCACAATACCCACTGCCGCTGCTGGGCATAGGATGCCGGGACGGCACCCCTACTCTCCGCTCGCACGATAGGTAAGCGCAGGATGCTGACGCCGGCCGACGCCAGCTTGTCGAACAATTGACTGCGCTTACGATGGTCCAGACTGCCTATTCGGGAGACGAGGTCCTTGATCTGATGTGGCTGCAAATCAAGCATCGTTTTCCTCCAGTTCATCCAGAACATTGGCGATCAAGGCATAGTCTTCCTGGGCACTGTTTCCCTTGAAACCCCTTATTTTTTCGGCCAACTCCTCGATGGAGCCGGCGGTGTAATAGTCACGATTGGGCAGTTCCACACTCAACTGGCTTTTCACCAACGAGATCATGCGTACCAGCAATAGCGAATGGCCGCCGAGTTCGAAGAAATTATCCTTTCTCCCGACCCGCTCAATGCCGAGTACATTCCGCCATATGGCCGCAAGCTGCTCTTCCAGAGGAGTTGCCGGCGCCTCATACATTCGTTGCAGAGCCTTGCCTTCCATCGTCGGCAACGCCTTGCGGTCGAGCTTGCCGTTGGGTGTCAGCGGCAAGTGATCCAAAAGCAGGTACTGAGCCGGCACCATGTATTCGGGCAACGCTGTTTGCAGCTGCGCTTTCACACCGGCGCAGAAGGCGCTTTGCGTTTCGCCATCGGCCATGACCAGCGTGCCGTCATGCGGCACCAGGTAGGTCACCAGCTGCGGGCCACCCACCCCGGGCTGTGCCAGCACCACCGCATTCCTGAGCGCGGGCCGCGCCCACAACTGGGCTTCGATCTCGCCCAGTTCGATACGGAAGCCCCGAATTTTCACCTGATGATCGAGGCGGCCCACATACTCGATAGCGCCGTCGGCACGGTATTGCGCCAGGTCGCCGGTGCGGTACAGCCGCCTGCCCCCTTGCGAATCGAACGGGTTCGGCACGAACCGCTCCGCCGTCAAGGCCGCGCGGCCATGGTAGCCGCGTGCAAGGCCGGCACCACCGATGTGCAACTCTCCGCTGCATCCCGGCCCGATGGGTTGTCCTTCGATATTCAGCACATACCAATCGAGATCGGGGATAACGGTTCCAATGGGACTGCCGTATTTTTCAGTTGCGGTGACCGGACGATAGGTCACGTGCACCGTGGTTTCGGTGATCCCGTACATATTGGTGAGTTGAGGAGAATAATCCCCAAAACGTTCAAACCAGGGGAACAGTGATTCCACGGCCAGCGCCTCACCCCCGAAGATCACGTGGCGCAGCGCCAGAGTTTCATTGGACTGCTCCTCGCGACTGCAAATAAGCTCCATCAAAGAACGAAATGCCGACGGCGTCTGGTTTAGTACAGTGACCTGATAGCGGCACAGCAGACGATGGAATTCCGCCGTGGCCCTGGCAGTCTCGCGCGGAACCACCACCAGTTTCCCCCCGTAAACAAGCGCTCCGAAGATTTCCCATACCGAGAAATCGAAGGCATAGGAATGGAACAGCGTCCAGACGTCCGTCTCATTGAAGTGGAACCACTGTTCCGTGGCCTGCATGAGCCGGCTGACATTACGATGCGCAAGCAAGGCGCCTTTGGGCTTGCCGGTGGAGCCGGAGGTGTAGATCACGTAGGCCAGGTTGTCTGGATCGACCGCCTGTGCGAGGTTGGTATCTGCTTCATGCGCCCAGCCTGCTTCGCCTTCCGCCTCCTTGCCATCGAGGCACAACACCTGAATCCCCTCCGGGATTGGCAAGGCATCGCTCAGGCTCTCCTGGCTCAACAGCAAGGCAATGCCGCTGTCTTCCATCATGTACTGCAATCGGTCCGCCGGATAAGCCGGGTCCAGCGGCACATACGCACCGCCCGCTTTCAGAATCGCCAACAACCCCACCACCATCTCCAGCGAGCGTTCCACCGCAATCCCCACCAGCACGTCGGGGCCTACGCCCAGGCGTTGCAACCGATGGGCCAACCGGTTGGCGCGGGCGTTGAGTACCGCGTAGCTCAGTTGCGCATCCGCGGCGGCATCCTCGTGCTCCCGGCTCGCCAGGGTCACCGCAATGGCGTTGGGCGCCTTTGCCACCTGCGCCTCGAACAACCGATGCACACAGACACCTTCATACGCAACTGTCGCGCCATTCCACTGGCGCAGCACACGTACTTCCTCCTCTGGCGCCAGCAAGGCAAGGTTGCCCACTGCCTGCGAGGCGTCCTCTGCCAGCGTGCGCAACAACCCCAGCAGTTGCCGCCCCAGGCGTGCCATCACCTCATCGGAGAACTGCTGATTGTCGTAACTGAAATGCAGGGCCAACTGCGCCGACAAGCCCACCGCCAGCGTCACCCCATAGTTCGTCTGCTCATGGCTGGTGATGTGGCTGAATCTCAGGCCCGTGGAATTGCCTTCGCGCAGCGCCTCGGCAATCGGGTAGTTTTCGAACACGACCAGCGTGTCGAACAGCGCGCTTCCCGCGTGTCCCGCCCACCGCTGGATCTCGTACAGGGGCGTATGCTCATGCTCGCGCAAGGCCAGGTTCACCGCCTGCACCCGCCGCACCCAGTCGCCCACCTGCTCCGTCGCCTCCACCCGCGCCACCACCGGCAGCGTATTGATGAACAATCCGATCTGTTGTTCGATGCCGGGTATCTCCGCCGGACGCCCCGCCACCGTGGCGCCGAAGGTCACGGTGTCCTGGCCGGTGTAGCGTTGCAGCAACAACAGCCAGGCAGCCTGCAGCACGGAGTTCAACGTCACCTGTTGCTCACGGGCGAAGGCGCTCAACTGCGCCGTCTCCTCCACGCTCAGCGCACAGCGGTAATCCTGCTTCTGTCCCGCATCACCGCGAGCATCACTGGCAATGGCATTACCCAGCAATGTCGGTTCTTCCAGTGGCGCCAACTGCTCGCGCCAGAAGTGTTCGGCGGCCACCGCATCGCGCGTCTGCAACCAACGCAGGTAATCCCGGTAACCACTGATGCTGGCCGCGGGGGGCTCGCCCCGATACCGCTGCAACACTTCGCCGAAGAGCTGCGAGGTAGCCCATCCGTCCATCAAAATGTGGTGGCTGGTGTAGATCAGGTGATGGCAATCGGGCGCGGTGCGGACCAGGTCCAGGCTTTGCAACGGCGCTTGGCGCAGATCGAAGCCCTCTTTGAGACGCGACTGCGCCAGGGCTGTCAGTGCCTCGCGTAGTGATACTTGGCGTTCCAGATTCCCTTCGCGCCAGTCATGCACCCGGGTCGGCATCGCCACCTGCCGGTGGATGAGCTGGATCGGTTGCGCCACCCCTTCCCAGAGGAACCCCGCCCGCAATACCGGGTGCCGCTCGAGCGTGTCCTGCCAGGCGCGCAGGAAGCGGTCACTATCCAACGGTCCCTCGACGTCCACCCGCAACTGGTTGAGGTAAGTGCCCTCCTCCGGTGCCTGAAGAGTGTGGAACAGCATGCCCTGCTGCATCGGCGAAAGCGGATAAATATCCTCGATGGCATGCGGCGGCAGCGGCAAGGCATCCAACTGCGCCTGGGTAAGCGTGACCAACGGGAAGTCCGCAGGCGTCACGGCGCTGTTGTCGTCGCAATGCGCGATCACAGCCTGCAACTCTT
>DATMFX010000241.1:0-3848 GCA_035555995.1 Hyphomicrobiales bacterium
CTGTCGCACGAATTGCGCACGCCGGTGACGGTGGTGCGCAGTTCGCTGGAAAACCTGCGGCTGTGTTCCGACGAACCGGAAGCCGAGGTGTACATTCAGCGGGCCGAGGAGGGGATCAGCCGCCTCAACCTGATCCTGACCAACATGAGCGAAGCCTCGCGCATGGAGCAGATACTGCGCAATTCCGACAAGGAGGCCTTCCGGCTCGACAAGGTGGTGCGCGCCTGCGTGGCGGAATACCGGCAAATCTATCCCGACGTGCAGTTCGTGACGGATTTTGCCCCGATCACCATTCTCGGCACCCCGGAATACATCGCGCAGATGATGGACAAGATCGTGGCCAACGCGGTGGATTTTTCACCCGCCGGCCGCCCCGTGCGCATCACCTGCAAGCCGGACACGGGCGATGGCGTCATCACCGTGGCGAACGAGGGGCCCTATCTGGAACCGCAGATGAAGGACCGCATCTTCGAAGCGATGGTGTCGGTGCGGCCGAGCAGCGGCAACAAGGTGCCGCACCTTGGCATGGGCCTGCACATCGCGCGCATGATTACCGAGTATCACGGCGGCTACATCTACGCCGACAACCTCATCGACGAAAAGGGCGTGATCGTGGTGATACGCCTGCCGGCGCAAAGACTCTGATCCACCGATATCCGCTGACAGCAGCCGCCGTGGTCGACCCGCGTGTTGGCGCGGGTCGTGTCCGCGGCTTGCATTTCAACGTCCGATGAAGGCCGTCAGTTCCGCCTGGCGGTATTTGCGCACGAACTCGTCCAGCGGCAGTTTGTTGCAGCGCACTTCGCTCAGGTCCAGGTCGTCGTCCAGACGGGCGCGGGCGGTGGCGAAGGCGGTGTCGTTCTCGAGCGAGGCCATGCACAGCGCCGTCAGTGGGCTGGCATCGCTGCCCTTGAACACATAGGCGGTCTGCAGGTGCAGGGTGGGCGTGGGTGCGCGATAGCGACGCACGAACTCCGCCAGCGGCATGTCGTTGCACTGCAGTTGCGCCAGATCACGATTTGGCACGCCCAGCTCGCTGGCGGTGGCGCGGGCAGCGGCGCGTGATTCGACGGCGGCGATGCAGATTTCGCTCAACGCGGATGCGTCGGCATTGACCAGGCGAACCTGGCCGGCGGTGGCGGTGGTGGCAAGACCCAGGAACAGGGAAGCAAGGACTAGACGTTTCATAAATCACCCATAAGTTGAAAAATTTGACTGCATTTTTTCAATCTAAGATGGATGTATGGCGCTACGCCCGATGGCGTTTGCCATAATCCAGATCGAGATTGCTGCCCGCGCATTCCTGTGACTTCCCCAAGTCGAATCCGGGGCACCCTGGTATCTGGTGCATCTTCCGTGACGCGTGCAGTATGCCCAGCAAGTTCGATGCCAATATTTTGATTGCTTAAAACTGTGGTTAAGAGCGCTCCGCCGCCATGATGTTCGTACGCCGTCATTTCGATTCCGCCACGTTGCGCTCGCTGCTGGCCATGTGCCTGCCGATGATCGTTTCGCAGGGCACGTTTGCGCTGATGATCTTCACGCACCGCTATTTTCTCGCGCATTTGAGCCCCACCCACATGGCGGCCGCGATGGGCGGCGGGGTGGCGTGGTTCTTCAGTTACTCGCTGTTCAACGGCGTGCTTGCCTACGCCAATGCGCTGGTGGCGCAGTATCTGGGCGCCGCCCAGCGCGGCAAATGCAGCAAGGTGCTGACGCAGGGATTGCTGCTTTGTTGTGCCTGCATCCCCTTTCTGGTGCTTATCGCGTACTTCATGCGGCAGTTGTTCGAGGCTATGGGACACGCGCCGGAACAGGTGGCGCTGGAGCAGCAGTATTACGACGTGCTGATGCTTGCCAGTTTCCTGGCACTGGTGAAGGTGTGCTTCGCTTCGTTCTTCACCGGCACCGGCGCCACCCGCGTGGTGATGATCTGCGAACTGTGCGGCATCGTGGTGAATATACCGCTGAGCTACGTGCTGATCTTCGGCATGGGCGGGGTGCCGCCGCTCGGCATCGCCGGCGCCGCCTGGAGCACCGTGTTCAGCAGCGTCTTCACGCTCATCGCCTTTGCCTGTTTTTATTTCCAGCCGCTCAACCGCCGCCGCTACGGCGTGGCCGAGAGTTGGCATTTCGACGCCGGCATCATCCGGCGCTACCTGCGCCTCGGCTTTCCCTCCGGCCTGGAGATGTTCTTGAACGTGGCCGCGTTCAACCTATTCCTGCTGATGTTCCATTCCTACGGCGTGGTCGAGGCGGCGGCCGCCACCATCGTGTTCAACTGGGACATCCTGTCGTTCGTGCCGCTGCTGGGGTTGAACATCGCGGTGGTGAGCCTGACCGGACGCGCCGTGGGCGCCGGCGACATCCAGCGCACCGATGCCATCGTCAGCGCCGGCTACCTGCTTGGCCTGGGGTATTCGCTGCTGCTGGCCAGCCTGTTCCTGATCTTCCGCAGGCCGCTGGTGGAAATGTTCATTTTTGGGGAAGGGGTGGAGGCGGACGGTATCCGCACGCTGGCGCGTTTCATGATGGTGGGGCTCAGCGCCTACGCGTTATTGGAAGGCGTGCTGCAGGTGGCCACCGGCGTGCTGCGCGGCGCGGGCGACACGCGCTGGGTGATGATGACGTCCGTCAGCCTGCATTGGGGCATGCTGGTGCTGCAGTTCTTCATCATCAAGGTGTTCGACTACGGGCCGCGGCTTTCCTGGCTGACCTTCGTACTGATGATCCTGGTGATCGTCGCCTGCTTCATTCACCGCCTGCACAGCAGCCACTGGCGCGACCCGCAGCGGCTGCGGGCCGTCATGCGGGAGCGCTGAGGTTCATGCCCTCCCTGCACTGAAGCTCGTACAGCGTGCCAAGGCGCTGACGCTAAGGCGTGTAGGTATGCACCTTGCCGGCGTGGGTGAGGCTGAGCCGCGTGCCTTTTGCCGAGCGCGCGGTGCGGCCCACCACCTGCGCCTCGATGCCGTAGGAAGCCGCGGCGGCGATCACGGTGTCGGCATCCTGCTCCTTGCAGTACACCTCCATGCGGTGGCCCATGTTGAACACCTTGTACATTTCCTTCCAGGCGGTACCGGAGGCTTCCTGGATCGCCTGGAACACAGGCGGCACCGGGAACAGGTTGTCCTTGATGAAGTGCACGCCGTCGGCGAATTTGAGGCATTTGGTCTGGCCGCCGCCGCTGCAATGCACCAGACCCTGGATTACGCCGGGGTGCTCGTCGAGCAGCCGGTAGATCACCGGTGCGTAGGTGCGGGTGGGGCTCAGCAGCGCTTCGCCCACGCTGAGCGAGGAGCCGGGCAGCGGATCCTCCAGATGGTAGGGGCCGCAGTAGCGCAAATCCGGTGCCACGCTGGGGTCGAAGGTTTCCGGGTATTTGTGCGCGTAGTAGGGCGCCAGCATGTCGTGGCGGGCGCTGGTGAGGCCGTTGCTGCCCATGCCGCTGTTTTCGCGCTCTTCATAGCTGGCCTGCCCCGTGGAAGACAGGCCCACGATCACCAGGCCCGGACGGATGCCGGCACCGCTGATCACGTCCTTTTTGCGCATGACCGCCACCGCGCAGCTGTCCACCACCAAGGTACCGGTCAGGTCGCCGACGTCGGCGGTTTCGCCGCCGCCGCTGTAGATGTTCACGCCATGATGGCGCAGCCGCGCCAGGAAGTTCTCGCTGCCGGTGATGAGGTTGGCGATGACTTCGCCGGGGCAGTTGAGGGCATTGCGGTTCACGGTGTTGGAAATCAGGATGCGGCCATTGACGCCCACGCACAACAGATCGTCGAGGTTCATCACGATGGAATCCTGCGAGATGCCCTGGAACACTTCCGCGTCGCCGCTTTCCTTGT
>DATMFX010000242.1:0-5893 GCA_035555995.1 Hyphomicrobiales bacterium
CCTGGTGGAATTCGACCTGGCCTGGGTGCAGCGTTTGCAGGCGGTGGTGGCACTGGCGCAGCAGCTGGCGGTGCTGTTGGGCGGCATGCTGGCGCTCGGGGTGTTACTGGTCATCGGCAACACCATTCGCCTTGCCATCGAAAACCGCCGCACCGAAATCGTGGTGGTCAAGCTGGTGGGGGGCACCGACGCCTACGTGGCGCGGCCCTTCCTCTATGCCGGGTTGTGGTACGGCGCGGCCGGCGGCCTGGTGGCCGTGGTGCTGGCAAGTTCGAGCACCTGGGCGCTTTCCGGCCCCTATGACCGCCTGCTTGGCAGCTATGGCAGCGCCACGCAATTGCAGGGGCTTGGCTTGACCGGCAGCTTCATGGTGCTTGCCGGCGCCGCCGCGCTTGGCTGGCTTGGCGCGCAGATTTCCGTGCTGCGCCATCTGCGCGCCATCGAGCCGCGCTAGGGAAGCGCTGAATAATCCCTGTGGCGGCGTATCGCGGGGTTATGCGGTGCTTGCATGGCCAAGTGCTTGATTTGCAAGCGACAAGGCGTGAACGTACTGGCTTCGCCCCGGGTGCGGCGGCCCACCGCCGGTATTTGCGGTACACTTGCCACCCAGATTCTTCACCCCTTCACCCATTTTCTTTCAACAGGAGAACGCCATGGCTTTCGAACTACCTCCTCTGCCTTATGCAATGGATGCCCTGCAGCCGCATATTTCCAAGGAAACGCTGGAATACCACTACGGCAAGCACCACAACGCCTACGTCACCAAGCTGAACAGCCTGCTGGAAGGCAAGCCGGAAGCCGACAAGCCGCTGGAAGATGTGATCAAGCATTCCTCCGGTGGCGTGTTCAACAACGCGGCGCAAATCTGGAACCACACCTTCTACTGGCACTGCCTGAGCCCGAACGGCGGTGGCGATCCCACCGGCGCCGTGGCCGCGGCCATCGACAAGGCCTTCGGCTCCTTCGCCGATTTCAAGGCCAAGTTCACCGACAGCGCCATCAACAACTTCGGTTCCTCCTGGACCTGGCTGGTCAAGAAAGCCGACGGTAGCCTGGACATCGTCAACACCTCCAACGCCGGCACGCCGCTGACCGACGCCGGGGTAACGCCGCTGTTGACCGTGGACCTGTGGGAACATGCCTACTACATCGACTATCGCAACCTGCGCCCCAAGTACATGGAAGCCTTCTGGGCGCTGGTGAACTGGGATTTCGTGAACAAGAACCTGGGCTGAGGCCCCGGTGCGAAAAAGCCGGCCTCAGGGCCGGCTTTTTTTGGTGCATACAATTCACAAGCTTTGCATGATTGGGTCATGGTAATGATGTATTGTTCAGACATCGAATAGGCGGGGGACCACGCATGCGCTATCTACTGTTGCTTCTTGGGTTTGTGCTGGCCACGCAGGCGCAGGCCCAACTCGATGCCAGCGAAGTCGACCAGCCCGAGGGCTGGGCGGACGACCTGAAGCTGGCCGAATACGAGGACCTCAATCCCGACCCCGACATCCTCGAGATCAACATGGAAGCCAAGGTCGTGGAAATGGAGATCCTGCCCGGCAAGATGACGCCGGTATGGACCTACAACGGCACGCTGCCGGGACCGCTGATCCGCACCAAGCCGGGCCAGCGCCTGATCGTGCATTTCAAGAACTCCCTGCCGGAAGACACCAGCATCCACTGGCACGGCCTGCTCATTCCCAACGACCAGGACGGCGTGGCGGGCTTCACCATGGATCCGGTGCAGCCGGGCGGGGAATTCACCTACGATTTCGTGGTGCCCAATTCAGGCACTTACTGGTATCACCCGCACGTCGGCAGGGATGCGGCGCAGCTGGGCTTTGGCCTGTACGGCCCGATCATCGTGGAAGATCCCGATGAACCGAAGGAGCTAGCGGAACTGGGCGACGAACTGATCCTGATGCTGTCCGACATCAGCCTGGATGCCGAGGGCCAGTTTCTGCCGCCCGAGATCGGCGGCGCCTTCGGCGATCTGTTCGGCCGCGAGGGCGAGATATTGCTGGTGAACGGCAAGGTCATGCCCACGCTCAAGGTCCGCCAGGGCAAGCCGCAGCGCTGGCGCATCATCAATGCCGCCCGCACCCGCTATTACACGCTGCGCTACAAACGCACGCCGCTGATCAAGCTGGGCGGCGACGGTGGCCTTGCCGCGCGCAGTGAAACGGTCGACCAGATCAAGCTGGTGCCAAGCGAGCGCCTGGACATGGTGTTCACGCCGCCCGATGCGCCCGGTACCACCGAACATCTGCGCTGGTACCCCACGGATCGCGGCTACGGCACCACCTTCAACCGCCTGGCCGAAGACATGATGGTGATCCAGACCGTCGATGAACCGGCGGTGAAATCCAACGTGGTAATACCGGAAACGTTGCGGGAGATCGCGCCGATCGACATTACCGACGCCATCGAGCGCAAGATCGACCTCACCATCGTGTTCGGCAACAACAACGATGTGATCATGGGTATCAATGGCATCCCGCACAGCCGGGCGGTGCCGATCGAAGCCAAGGTCAACACCACGGAGGTGTGGACGGTGCACAACCCAAGTGATTTCGCGCATCCCTTCCACCTGCACGGCTTCGCCTTCCAGGTGCTGGACAACGACGACAAGCCGCTGGAATGGAAGGACACGGTGGACGTGCCGGTGCATGAAACGGTGAGATTCGCGGTGCATTACGACGACCGCCCGGGCATGTGGATGTACCACTGCCACATTCTGGATCATGCCGAAGTGGGCATGATGGGCCACCTGCACGTCATGCCCTGAGGGGCGTGCTCTCCATCATTTAACCTCCCTCGCCTATCGCGGCGCCCACTCCCTCAGGGGGCGCCGCCGCTGCCAGCATCGGCAGTTCGGTGGTATTTGCGGGAATTATGCCGCGAATACCCCGGTAAAATTGCTGAATTTCCAGAATCTCCCGCTCATCCTCCCCGCTGGGGTGGTACCAGCCGCGCAGGCGCACGGTGCGGCTCTCGGCGTCGAGCACCGTGAGCAGTATCGGCACGTCCGCCTGCCGGGCGATGTGATAGAAGCCCGTTTTCCAGCGTTGTACCGGGCGCCGGGTGCCTTCGGGGGTCACGCACAGCGCCTTGCGCGGATGCGCGCGCAGGTACGTGGCGCACAGTTCCACCTGGTTGCAGGGGTGGCTGCGGTCGATGGGAATGCCGCCCAGCCAGCGCATGAGGCCGCCAAGCGGAAAGCGGAACAGCGAATCCTTGCCCAGCCAGCAGGCCTGCAGTTCCAGGTCCAGGCTCAGCGCCACCAGCAGCAGGCAGTCCCAGTTACTGGTGTGCGGCGCGCCGATGAACACGAAAGGCGGCTGCAGCGGCGGGTGCGGCTCGATCTTCCAGCCCGACAACGCCAGAGCGCCGCGGGCAAGCTGGCGCAGGCAGGGGGTGAGCAGGGGTGTGTCGAAAATGCTTGTCATGGTCATGGTGGAGCCGCCCGCGGGGGGGCGCATGCACGGCGAAACCCGGCCACGGAGTGGCGATAGTTAATGGGAGTATACTGTTCGCGTAACGCCAGGCCATAGCGCTTGATCGGTTGCGCCGGGGAGGTTTACCTTGATGTCCCTTCGGGCCGCGGTAGCGCGCCAGGCAGAACAGGCAAAAGTATCCACAATCCAACAAGAATCCAATAAGAACGGAAACAGGGGGAGTTGTCATGGCAACCATACGTGTCAATGGTCAGATACGGGATCTGGGCGATATCGATCCTTCCACGCCGCTGTTGTGGGCGCTGCGCGATGAGCTGGAGCTGGTGGGCACCAAGTACGGGTGCGGCATCGCCCAGTGCGGCGCCTGCACGGTGCATCTCAATGGCGCCCCCGTGCGCTCCTGCCAGATTCCCGTGGGGAACCTGACGGAAAGCCAGGAAATCACCACCATCGAAGGGCTGGCCGCGGACGACGGCACCCTGACCCCGCTGCAAGAGGCCTGGATCGAACTCGACGTGCCGCAGTGCGGCTACTGCCAAGCCGGGCAGCTGATGAGCGCCACCGCGCTGTTGCGCAACAATCCCAATCCAAGCGATGCCGAAATCGATGCGGCCATGTCCGGCAATCTGTGCCGCTGCGCGACCTATCTTCGCATCAAGGGCGCCATCAAGACGGCCGCCGCCAAGCTCAACGGCACCGCCTATTACGATGCCGCCGCACAGGGAGAACGCGCATGAACATGAAAACCTCCCCGCAGTTGCCGCTGGCCGATGCCTTCATCGAAGACGTGATCCGCGAAGCCGCACCGAAGGCGCCAAGCCCCGCGTTGCCGCCGCTCAACCGCCGCCAGTTCTTTCGCCTGTCCGGGGTTGCCGGCGGCGGCCTTGTGCTTGGCGGGCTGTCCGCAGGCATTGTGCCCAAGGCCAGGGCGCAGGACGTGGCGGCCGATGCCGATCTCAGCACCCTGAGTCCCTATGTGCAGGTCAAGCCCGATGGCCGGGTGAACATCTTCTCCAAGAACCCCGAGTGCGGGCAGGGCATCAAGACCGGCCTGCCGCTGATCATCGCCGAGGAACTGGACTGCGCCTGGGAAGACGTGGACGTGGTGCAGGCGGACATCGATCAGACCAAGTACGGCGTGCAGTTTGCCGGCGGTTCCACCTCCACGCCGACCAACTGGATGCCGATGCGCCAGGCCGGCGCCACCGCGCGCGCCATGATCCTGGCCGCCGCCGCGCAGCAGCTCAAGCTCGACGTTAGTGAACTCAGCACCGGCAACACCAAGGTGCTGCATGCCGCCACGAACCGCGAATGGCCCTACGCCGAATTCGCCGAACTGGCCGCCACCATGCCGGTGCCCGACGTGGGCACGCTCACGCTGAAGACCCGCGAGCAGTTCACGCTGATTGGCAAGCGCTACAGCGGCGTCGACAACCATGCCCTCGTAACCGGCAAGCCGCTGTTCGGCGCCGATACGATACTGCCGGGCATGGTGCATGCCTCCTACACCAAGAGCCCGCGCATCGGCGGCGTGGCGGTGTCCTTCAACGAAGCGCACATCAAGGCGCTGCCGGGCGTGATCGATGCCTTCATCGTCGATCCTTTCGACGAGCCGCGCGATTTCCTGGCCGCGGCCGGCAACGGCGCCATGTTCGGCGGCGTGGCCATCGTGGCCAGCAGCACCTGGGCCGCGATCAAGGCGAAACGCGAGCTCGAGGTGGAATGGGACACCAGCAAGGCCGAAACCGGCACCTGGGACGATATCGTCGCCACCGCCCTTGCCGCGATCGACCAGGATGGCCCCATGGAAGTGGTGAACAAAGGCGACGTGGCCGGCGCCATGCAGGGCGCCGCCAAGGTACTCACCGCCGTCTACGAATACCCGTACGTGTCGCACGCGCAGCTTGAACCGCAAACCTGCACCGCGCTCTACCGCGACGGCAGGATCGAAGTGTGGGCGCCCAGCCAGATGCCGCAACGGGGCGAGGCCGGTCTGGCGGCGCTGATGGGCGTGCCGGAAGAGGCCGCCATCATGCACCAGACCCGTATCGGCGGTGGCTTCGGCCGCAAGCTGGCCAACGACTACGCCTACGAGGCGGCGATGATCTCGCGCCGCTTGGAAGGGCGTCCGGTCAAGCTGCAATGGACCCGCGAAGACGACATGACCCATGACTACTATCGTCCGGGCGGCCTGCATTCCTACAAGGCGGCGTTGGATGCCGACGGCAACCTGATCGCCTGGCAGGATCATTTCTTCTCGCACACGCTCAACGGCGAGCGGCCGCTGTTCGGTGCCGATCTGAGTCCCACCGTGTTTCCGCAGGACGTGCTGAGCAACGTCAAAGTAACGCAAACCCTGTTCCAGAACGCCATTCCCACGGGGCCGATGCGCGCGCCGAGTTCCAATGCCTTCGGCTTCGCGTTCCAGAGCTTTCTGC
>DATMFX010000243.1:0-6898 GCA_035555995.1 Hyphomicrobiales bacterium
CAGCGGCGCACAGGCGCCCGCCAACACCGCGCCCACTTACACGGCGGCGCTCATGGGCAGCCCCGCCTGGCTGGACGCCATGGACGCGCAGGTGAGCTGGATGCACGACAAGGGCATTCTCGACGCCGAGCTGAAGCTGCACCCGGCGGAACTCGGCTCGCTCGAAATCAGCATTACCCTGCAGGACGACAAGGCCGTGGTGCGCATGGTGGCCGGCAACGCGCAGGCACGCGACCTGCTGGAAGCGAGCCTGCCGCGGCTGCGCGACATGCTGGCCTCGAGCGGCCTGCAACTGGCGCACGGTTCCGTCGCGCAAGGCGATTCGCAGCGGGGCGAACAGCAGGCGCCGTCGCGCCATGCCACGCGCGCGCCGGATGAACGCGCCACGCCGCAAGCGGGCAGCGCGCACGTCGCCGCGCGCCGCCTGTCCCCGCATCGCATCGACCATTACGTCTAACCCTTCTGGAGATTGTCACCGTGAAAGCCATCCTGATCGCCATCATCCTGGTGCTGCTCGCCGTCCCCGCCGGCCTGTATTCGGCCGGGCTGCTGCACTTCGGTGCCGCCCCCGGCGCCGGTACGGAAACGGCAAACGAGGCACAAATCCCGCCAGGCCTGCCGCCGCAGTACCTCACGCTCGACCCGCCCTTCGTCGTCAACTTCGTGCATCGCGGCACGCTGCGCTATCTGCAGGTTTCGCTGGACCTGATGTATCAGGACCCGGCGCTGCTGGCGAAGGTCACCGAGCGCATGCCGGAAGTGCGCAATGCTTTGATCCTGCTGTTCAGTAATCAGGAGTACGACAACCTGAGCACGCTCGACGGCAAGGAGCTGTTGCGCCTGGACATCATGCGCGCCATCGACAAGGTGCTGGGGCTGTCCCCCGACGACCGCAAGGCCGCCGGCGAAGTATTCATTACCAATTTCGTCATGCAGTGAGCGGCGTAGCCGCGGAGAAACCATGAACAACGATCTCGAATCCATGCTGTCCTCGCTCAATCCGCCCGAACCGGCACCCAGCGGCGCCATCGTGCGCGGCGGCAACGACGTCAATCTCGACACCCTGCTCAAGGTGCCGGTGTCGCTGTCGATCGAAGTGGGACGCACGCGCATGCCGCTGCACGATCTGCTCAACACGCGCGAGGGCACGGTGATCGAGCTGGACCGCCTGCTCGACGAACCGCTGGACATCCTGGTGAACGGCACCCTGATCGCGCATGGCGTGGTGGTGCTGGCCAACGATCGCTTCGGCCTGCAGATTACCGACATCGTCAGCCCGCAGGATCGGGTGCGCAGTATCTGAAATTCAGTTGCTGCGCTTTTGCTGGGCCGCCACCTGGCGGCGGTGATGGCGAAAGATGAACTTGTCCAGGTTGTCCGCCACCGCCTGGCCAAGACCCTTCAGATGCACGCGGGTCCAGCCCGGCGCGGGCGGCTCGCTTGCCACCCCTGCCAATTGCAGCGGCCGCGGCAGACGCGGATCGAGATACAGCGACACCAGGCAAGGACTTTCCGGCGCCAGCGACACGTCTTCGCGCAGGCTCAGGTTGTCGGTGCTGAAACGCAGTTCCACCGGCGCCGGCCGCAACTGTTGTTGCTGCAGCAGCGTGGAAAGCAGATCCAATATCAGGTTCAGCTTGAGATCCTGGCGCTTCAGTTCCTGCGCCACGGCGTCGCTTTCGTCCAGGTCGTGTTTTTCATCCATGCCAAGCAATGCCTTCAGCAACAGCTCGTTGGCTTCATCGAGACGCTGCAATGCGGCTGCCGACAGAGGCTCGACAAGTGGCGCCAGCGTGCAGGGCAGCTCGCCGTGATAGGTCAGCCCTTCGTCCTGCGTGCTCATGACAAAGGCTCGCTGTAAGCGCTGGTTGGTTGCTCGCCGTGGGCATTTGTTGGTTGCTTGCTGTAGGCATTGGTTAGTTGCTTGCTGTAGGCACTTGGCAGCTGCTCGCTATAGGCGCCGGCGGCGCGGTGGCGTCCGCTCTCTGCACGGTGCGCTGCGCCAAGCGCATCGCGCGCTTCGCGCACCAGCGCCACGATGCGTTCGTTGAGATGCACCAGCGCCGCAAGCGCTTCCGCCACGTCCAGCGACGGCTGCGCGCATTGCATGTCGAAGCACTGGTCGAGTTCGTCCTTGCGCTCGCGCTCGAGCATTTCCAGTTCTTCCCAGGCACCCGCTTCGGCGCGCTGCAGCATGGTTTCGGTCAGGCGCAGCACGCGCGCCAGTTGAAAGCGCCGCTCCCGCTCGCTCAATTCCTGCCGCTGCTGCGGCGTGGGCGCCGGCTGTCTGTCCACGATGTACATCTCAGCCCTCCCGCTGCTCCGTGGGAATCGCTTCCCAACCGCTCTTGATCTGCTGCAACAAGGTACTGACTTCGTCCAGCAGCGCGGCATCGGATTTGACATTGGCTTCCAGCAAGCGCCGTTCCATGTAGGAATACAGCGCTTCCAGGTTGTCGGCCACGTCCCCGCCACGCTCATGGTCCAGCGCCGCGCGCAGGCTGTCGATGATGCGCAGCGCGGAACCGATGGCATTGCCCTTCACCTGCACGTCGCCGCGCCGGGTGGCGCCGCTTGCCAGCGCGATTTTCTTCAGCGCGCCTTCGTACAGCATGCCGATCAGCATGTGCGGGGTACAGTGGTTGACGCGGCTTTCCACGTCGATGTGCTGGTATTGATTCAGGGCGGCCAGGTGGTGCATGCGTAACTCCAGGTTGCTGTGCGCTTGCCTTAGTATCGTCATCTTTGCCGCGCAGCTTTACCGCCAGGTGACCGGACGACCAAAAATTATCTCAACTGTTGTTGCTCACCGCGCCGGGCAGGCTGGCGAGCTGCGTCTGCAGGAAGGAACTGGTGGTGTTGAGGCGCGACATCAGCGTATCGAGCGCGTTGAACTGCGCCAGGTAGCGCTTCTGCACCGCTTCCCAGCGCAGCTCCATCTTTTCCTTGCGCTCCTGCAACTGCGCCTGCTGCTCCTTGGCGCTGTCGATGCGTGTCTGCAGGCTGCTCTCGGCCCCCAGCAGCTTGCCCAGCAAGGCGTCGAGCTGGGCGGTGGCGCCGCGGGTAAAGTTCACCGTGCCGCGATTGCCGGTGGCATTGCCGGTGATGTCCAGCACCAGCCCCGCCGCGGCACTGCCCGCGGCGCCGGTGAGCGTGCTGCCCTGGCCGGTGGCGGCCACGCCGCCGATGCTGCCCGCCACGTTGGTGCCCGGCATCCCCTCGCCAGGCGCGAAGCCAAGCGTGGCGGCGCTGGTGGTTCCCGTCGCCTTGATTTCGACGGTCGAGGTATCGCCCACGCTGGTGGAGGCGATGACGAAGCGCTGGTTCGCCGCATCATGGCTCACCTGCACGCTCACCCCCGCCGCCACCAGGTTGGCGGCGCCGTTGATGCGTGCCTGGATTTCAGCGGCCAGTTCCTCCGGCGACGCATAGCTGCCAAGCGTCAGCAGCAGTTCGCCGGTGGGCACGCCATCCACTTCCAGGCTGAGGCTGCGATTGTCGGTATCGATCACCAGTGGCGTGGCGGAAAAATCGGGGGGCAACACCCCGCCGCCCGCCAGGCGGCCGGCGGTGGCAAGCGCGTCGATCACCACCGCATAGTCGCCGGCCTGCGTGGCCTCGCCGGCGCTGCCGTAGGCAACGCCGGGATCGGTGGCGCGCGCCGTGGTGGCAAACAGACCGCGTACGTTGGCCGGTGCCTCTTTCAGGGCCGCGGTAAATTTGGCGCTGTCGAGCACGAACTGCCCGTCCTTGTCGGTACTCAGTCCGATGTCGGCAAGCGAGCGGAAATCGCCGACCAGCCCGCCTATTTCGTTGCGCAGTATGGCGTCCACCTGGCTGACGATGGTGCGCACGCTGAAATCGCCGATCAGCGTGCCAGCCGTGTTGGTGGTGGGATCGTAGGCGGTGAGCGTCTTGATGCTGCGCACGAAACCGTTGTAGCCGTTGATGAAAGCCTGCAGCGCATTGGTCACCGCGCTGCTGTCTTCCTTGATTTCCACGTTCACCGGCGCTTGCGTAACCTGCTTCAGGGTCAGTTCGATATTGGCGATGGTGCTGCTCAGCGTATTGCTTGCGCTTTTGATCGGCACGCCGTTGATCGACAGCAGCGCGTCGCTTGCGGCTTTGCTTTGCGTGGCATTGGTGGCGCCGGCATTGAAGGCGAAGCGCGACAATCCCGCCATGTCGAGATCGTCGCCATCGGCATCGGCGGCGCTGATTTCGAGGGCGTTGGCAGCGCCGCTGGCCTTGCTGGCAAGCAGCAGGCGATAGCCCTCGCCATCATGGACGATCGACGCGCTGACGCCGAAGTCGGCATCGTTGATCGCCTGCATCAGACCGGAGAGCGTGTTGTTGTTTTCGTCGATGGTCAGCGTGGTGGTCTTGCCGGCAGGATTCAACGTAAAGCCGTCATAGGAATCGCTTGCCGCCTCGTAGTCGGTGGTGCCGAAACGGAACGTGAGCGTACCGGTGCCAAGCGGCGCATCCAGCGCCGCCACGGCGGGGCCCGCCAGGGAGTGGGCGCTGGCGAGCTGCGTGACTTCCAGACTATAGGTGGCCGGCACTGCGCCCGCCTTCGCCGCCACGCCGAGCGCGGCGCTGTCCGATACGGTGGCGCTGCGCTTGTCGAAACTGCTGAGATTGTTGAGGCTGGCCAGCGAACCCTGCAGGCTGCTCATGGCGCTCTTGAGGCTGCCGAGCGCCGATACCTTGGCGTTCAGCTTGCTGCCGACACGCGACAGCTGCAGGTCGGTGCCGGCGCGCTCGGCGCTCACCAGTTGCGAAACCAGACCGTTGATGTCCAGCCCGGAGCCCATGCCGGTTGCGGTGATCATGCAAATTCCTCGTTCAGGATCTCAGAAACACGACCGGCGGCGCGCCGGCGAACAGGAAGTGCAATATGCGTACCAATCGAATTTGGCCGCTGTAACGTTCAGGCATCGCCGCGAAACAGCAGCCCCTTGGCGTGCTTGTCGCGCAGCGCGGCCAGGCTTCTGGAGATTTCGAGCAGTTCTTCCGCCGGCAACTGGCGTATCACCGTGCCGGTGTTGCCGTCCACCACGGTCACCACGGTGGTGCCAAGCGTTTCGTCGATGTGAAAATGCAGTTCGCGCGCGAGGTTCTGCACGTAGCCCGCCACTTGCTGGAACGCCTGTTGCAGTTCCTGGCGCTTGGCTTCTTCCGGATCCTCGTCCTGCGGCGTGTCGTCCGGCAGGAACTTGCCGGTATCGGCAAGCGATTGCCGCATCGCATCGCCCATCGAAGCCACCGGCGCGGGCTTGAGCGGCAGCGCGGCAACGATCGCACTCGTCTCCACATGGTCAAGTTTCGACATACCCCGGCCCCTGGTTCAGCGGCGGCCGGCGGCGGTTTCCTGTGCCGCCCTGCCAACCGCCGCCTGCCTCATCAGCCACGCAGCAGCGACAGGACGTTCTGCGGCAACTGGTTGGCCTGCGCCAGCATCGCGGTGCCGGCCTGCTGCAGAATCTGCACCTTGGTCATGTTGGCGGTTTCCGCGGCGAAATCGGTGTCCTGGATGCGCGAACGGGCGGCGGACAGGCTTTCCGCCGAGGTCTGCAAGCTGGCCACCACCGATTCGAAGCGGTTCTGGATGGCGCCGAGCGTGGCGCGTGAACCGTTGACGGTGTCGAGCGCGGCGTCCACAGCCTCGATCACGTCGTTGGCGCCATCGACGGTGGCCACGCTGAGCGTAGTCCCGCCAGTGCCAAGCCCCAAGCCATCCTTGGTGGCATTGACGATGGAACTGACGGAGATCGTCTCGCCCACGTTGGCGCCCACCTGGAACGCCTGCGCGGTAAAGCTGCCATCCAGCAGTTTGACGCCGTTGAAGTTGGTCTGGGTGGCCACGCGGTCGATCTCGGAAATCAGTTCAGCCACTTCCTTCTGCATGGCCACGCGATCGGAGCTGCTGTTGGTGGCGTTGGCCGATTGCACCGCCAGTTCACGGATGCGCTGCAGGTTGTTGGTCACCTCGCCAAGCGCGCCCTCGGCGGTCTGCGCCAGCGAAATGCCGTCGTTGGAATTGCGTACCGCCTGGTTGAGGCCGCGGATCTGCGCGGTGAAACGCTCGGAAATGGCAAGGCCGGCGGCATCGTCCTTGGCGCTGTTGATGCGCATGCCGGAAGACAAACGCTGCAGCGAAGTGCTCAGGGCATTCTGCGATTTGTTCAGGTTACGCTGTGCATTCAGCGAAGCGATGTTGGTGCTGATGACTTGCGGCATGGTGCATTCCTCTTGTCGCGTGCGCTCCGGTGCGGTCACGGAGCGCGGGGGTCTGTTTCGACACGGCGATGAACGCCGCTGTTGTGATATACGGCGGCGCGAGGAATTGCTTTAGGGAAATTGTTGGGATCAGAGGGAAGGTTTACCTCCCTCTGTGACCCGGTTCAACTGCGAACGCGAATGATGCTGCTGTCGAGGGCCGCCAGGGAAGGCATGCCCGCCTGACGCATGGCAACCTCCAGCTCGCGATCGAGAATATCGAGTACCTGCGCCACGCCATCGCGGCCAAATGCTCCCAAACCCCACACGTAAGGCCTGCCGACGCATACGGCCGTGGCGCCCAGTGCCAGCGCTTTCAGGGCATCGGTGCCCCGGCGTATCCCGCCATCCATCAGCACGGGAATACGCCCCTCCACCGCCGCCACCACTTCCGGCAGCGACTCGATGGTGCCGAAACCACTTTCGTCGGCGCGTCCCCCATGGTTGGAAACCAGAATCCCGTCGACGCCGTGCTCCACCGCCTGGGCAGCATCCTCCGGTTGCGTGATCCCCTTGAGCACCAGCTTCATGGGCGTGCTGTCCTTCAGCCGCTTGACGAAATCCCAGGTCATCGCGGGATTGGTGGTATTGAATCCGGGCGGCAGCGCAAGCCCCT
>DATMFX010000244.1:0-4153 GCA_035555995.1 Hyphomicrobiales bacterium
CGTGAGCTTGCCGTTTTCCGCGCCGGCCTGGCCGCCGGAAACCGGCGCGTCGATGAAGTGGAAACCGATTTCGCTGGCCTTGGCCGCCAATTCACGTGCCACCTCGGCGGAGGTGGTGGTGTGATCCACGACCACGGTGTCGGGGCCGGCGGTGGTGAACACGCCATCGGGACCCAGGCAGACATGGCGCAGATCGTCGTCGTTGCCGACGCACAGAAATACGAATTCCGCTTCGCGCGCCGCGAGATCGGGGGTGGGCGCGGTGGCGCCGCCATAGGTTTGCTGCCATTGCGCTGCCTTGGCGGCGGTGCGGTTGTAGACGGTGACCTCATGGCCGGCGCGGGCCAGGTGGCCCGCCATCGGAAAGCCCATGACACCAAGGCCGATGAAGGCGACTTTGCTGCTCATTGTTGTTGTCCTGTAGGTAAGAAACTGTATGGAGAAATTTTTCAGGCCACCGTATGGCGGCGTCCCCGCAAGGGGGGGCGGCCACGGGTGGAGCTCGGTATTTATCGCGCTTTGCGCTGTGCCAGGCGGCAGGGCCGGCTTGTCGAGGACTCCATGAAAGGCACGGACTATATAACGAGCGGCCCACTTCTGCCAAAAAGAGTCCTGCCAAAAGCAGCTCTGCCAAAACCGCGTGCGGAAACGCGAGCGGATTCCGTAGCTTTGCTTCCCTTGCAGCGAGGGTTCGGCGGTGCGGCGCCACACTGGTAGAATGCGCGGGTCTTTACGTTCATACAGGCGATCACTGCTCATGAATCTCGAACAACTGCGCCGCGAATACCTGCAGGGCGGCCTGCGTCACAAGGATCTTCCGGCTTCGCCCCATGTGCTGTTCGAGCGCTGGCTGGAGCAGGCGATTGCCGCCGCGCTGCCCGATCCCACCGCCATGGTGGTGGCCACTGTGAATGCGGACGGCCAGCCGTCGCAGCGCATCGTGTTGCTCAAGCATCAGGATGAGGAAGGCTTCGTGTTCTATACCAACTACGACAGCCGCAAGGGCAATGAACTGCGCGACAACGATCGGATCAGCCTGCTGTTTCCCTGGCATTCTCTGGAACGACAGGTCAAGGTGAGCGGGCGCGCACTCAAAGTGTCGCAGGAAGAGTCGAGCCATTACTTCGCCAGTCGTCCGCGCGATTCGCAGCTTGCCGCCTGGGCTTCGCATCAGAGCAGCGAGATCCGCAGCCGCGATTATCTGATCCAGCAACTGGAATTGATGCGCGAGCGCTTCGGCACCGAAGACGTGCCGCTGCCGGATTACTGGGGCGGTTTTCGAGTGGTGCCGCATGCCATCGAATTCTGGCAGGGCGGCGCGCATCGCTTGCACGATCGTTTCGTCTATCGGTTGGAAGCGGACGCCGACTGGAGCATTCATCGTTTGTCGCCCTGAGCGTCGTGACGCTGAGGGCATAGCGGCAGGGCCATGGCCGTGAGCCGGGAGGCAGCATGCAGTCGGTGACGCAACATAATCCTGGTACCGGATTCGCCATCTTGCCTGGCGCGTTGCTGGCGCTGTGCTGGCTGTTGTTGCTGAAGTTCCTCGGCGGCGCCTTTCTCGGCGGCGCGCCCTGGCAGGCGCTGGTGGCGCTGCATCTGGCGGCGGCGCCGCTGGTGCTGGCCTTCCTTTACAAGTTCGTGGTGGACCGCACCCTGAAGCTGCAGCGCTTCGAGCACGGCGGCTGGCTGTTTCGTCTGCTGTCGAGCCGCGTGCTTGGCATCGTGCTGGCGCTTGCGGGCGGCGGCGGTGGCGCCGTGTTTCTGTTGCTGTGGCTGCATGTGCTGGAGGAGAAGTTCTGGCACGGCCTCTTCGCGGCGCTGCCGCTGTTGCTGTTGGTGCAGTGGGGAGCAGCCCGCTGGCTGCGCCGTGAATTCAAGGCCTTTCTCGTCTGGAGCCGCAGCCTTTCTTTGGCGCGCCTGCTCACACCGACACTTTTGACGGCGCTGCTGCTGTTCCTGGGGTATTTCCAGGCGGAACAGGACAGCGCCGCGGCTTCGCTGTCGTCTTCCGTGGCGCAGGCGAGCCAGGCGCTGGCCGATCTCGAAGGCAGCAAGGCGCTGCGTCTGATGGCCGATTATCTGGTGCTCAAACAGGGCGGGCAGGGCTATCTGGTGGCGCTCTTGCGCGAACCCGGCCTGCAGGTGGTATTGGCGGCCGCGGAATATTGGCTGCTGCTCTATTTCCTGTGCGTGGGACTGGGTTTCTTTTTGCTGCCCTTGCGCGAATGGCGGCGCCTGATCGTGCCGTTCACCGAACTCGCTGAAGCGCCACAGCCATACCAGGCGCAGTGGCTGCGCAGTATCGGCCTCGGGGCGGCTATCCTGTGCTTCCTGGTGGAGCCGCTGCTGTTTCGCGCCGAACTGTGGGTGCGGGCGCAGCAGGAACTGGTGGCGTTGCCGGAGCGCGTGGTGTTGCGGCTCGAACGTATCGAACAGGAGTGGTATCTGCCAGGTACGGCGGCCAGGCTGCTTTCGGCGCGGCAGGAGGCATTGGCGCTTGGCGAGCCGGTATTGCGGGAACTGGATCGGCAGGTGGATCTGGCGTTCGGGGCGATGGAGCAAAAGGTCGACGACTATCTCGACTGGCACTACAGCCTGGGCGGCGAATACGCGCGCATGGCCATGCTGCTCACGGGCAATCTGGAGCAAGGCACGCGGGAGCGGCTGTTGCGTACGCTGCAGGAGGGCGACGATTTCGCCCGGGTGCAGGCGCTGTATGAGGCGGCGCTTGCGGCCCAGGCGCGGGCAAGCCGGCGCTTCGAGGCGGAGAAGGCGCAGATTCTGGCCAGCAACCATATCGATCCGGGGGAGTATCGGGTGGAGTCGGTGCCGGTACGGGAGTTGGACGCGGTGCTGGATCCCGTGGCGTTTCAGGGGCTGGAGGATTTCGGGACGCGTTTGAACATCAGTGGCGCGGGTGGGTTCGTGGGGGCGGTGGTGGGCGGTCGGGTGGCGGCGCGCGTGGCGGGCAAGGCGGGGTTCAGGGCGGCGGCGCGGTTCTTTGGGACGCGGATGATGGGAGGGATGTTGGGTGGGGCGGGCGCGGGGACGGTGGTGTTGCCGGGTATTGGGACTGCGGTTGGGGCGGTGGTCGGGGGGGTGGCGACGGCGTTGGTGATCGATAAGGCGTTGGTGGAGGTGGATGAGATGAGGAATCGGGAGAGGGTTCGGGGGGAATTGGTGGAGGAGTTGGGGAGGGTGAGGGAGGAGTTTCGGCTGTCTGTGGCTGGGTTGCCTGAGTAATTTGGTTGGGGTGATTTTGATAGCGGCCCGCATCGAGTTCGGGAGCCTCTGTCGTCGCTTTTGACCAGCCAGGGTACGCTGCAAGCACCTCCATGTGGCGCTCGGCTTCGGGCCATCCCTGGCCCTACGACGCCCCTGTCTGGTCAAAAGCGACGACAGAGGCTTGCTTCAAGCTTCAGTGTTCCGCACGAGATTTTGCTTTGTGTCCCGTGTGGATTCCTGTTGCGCTCAGCTTGAGACTTTGTCCAGTGCCTGTTCGAGGGCGGTCAGGGTGGCGTCGATGTTGAGCAGTTTGTCGAGGCCGAAGAGGCCGATGCGGAAGGTGCGGAAGTCGGCGGGTTCGTCGCACATCAGCGGGACGCCGGAGGCGGTTTGGAAACCGTGTTGGGCGAACTTGCTGCTGTTGTGGATACCGGCGTCGCTGGTGTAGCTGACGATGACGCCGGGGGCGCCGAAGCCTTCCGCGGCGAGGCTTTTGAAGCCTTTGGCGGCGAGCAGGGCGCGGGCGCGGCGGCCGAGTTCGAGTTGGGCCTGCTTGAGTTTGTCGAAGCCGATGGCTTCGGCTTCACGCATGCTGGCATGGAATTGCACCAGGGCGTCGGTGGGCATGGTGGCGTGGTAGGCGTGGCCGCCGTTGTCGTAGGCTTGCACGATCTGGCGCCAGCGTTTGAGGTCGGCGGCGAAGCTGGTGCTGGTGGTTTGTTCCAGGCGGGCTTCGGCGGCGGGGGAGAACAATACCAGGGCGGCGCAGGGGGTGGAGGTCCAGCCTTTCTGTGGGGCGCTGATGAGGATGTCGATGCCGAGCGCCTGCATGTCTACCCAGACGGTGCCCGAAGCGATGCAGTCGAGTACGAACAGGCCACCCACGGCGTGCGTGGCATCGGCCACCGCCTTGAGGTAGTCGTCG
>DATMFX010000245.1:0-4292 GCA_035555995.1 Hyphomicrobiales bacterium
AGCAGGCCGGCAAGCAACAACATTCCGTACAGTGACGTTTTCATCGTGCCTCCCGGGCTGTCATTCGAAACGCAGCGATCCCGAAGGATCGGCCTGCGCGGTCTTGTAGGATTGCAGTGCGATCGTGCCGTAAGCGATCAACAGCGCCGCGAGCGAGGCGATCACGAAGGCGAGCGGGTTGATGCCGGCGCGATACGCGAAGCCTGTCAGCCATTGGTCGATCGCCAGCCAGGACAAGGCACAGGCCACCACCGCGCCGGCCAGCACCAGCCACAGCACGCTGCGCGAGAGCAGGGCGATGATCTGCAAGGCGGTGGCGCCAAGCACCTTGCGTACGCCGATTTCGCGCGTGCGCTGCTCGGTGGTGAAGGCGGCCAAACCGTAAAGGCCGAGGCAGGAAATGAAGATGCACACCGCGGCGAAGATGCCCACCAGCCGCATCAGGTTTTCCTCGGATTGATACAGCTGGTCCAGCGTCGCGTCGAAGAAGGAAAACTCGAACGGGTGGCGCGGGTCGAAGCCGGTGACGGTGTCTTCGATGAAGGCGATGGTATCCCGCACGTTCTCGCCGGAAATGCTGACCACCAGGTTCATGGTCATGAAGGCCTTGTTGGCTTCCGGGACGTTGTTCAGGTAGTCGTCGGGAAAGGTGCGCATGAGGAATGGTTCGATCGACTGGTGGAGGGAAGCATAGTGAAAATCCTTCACCACGCCGATCACCCTGCCATCGGCGATTTTCTTTCCGAGCGCCTGGTCGCCCCAGCCCATGCGCTGCACCAGGCTTTCGTTGACGATGAAGTTGGTGCCGACGTCGGTCAGCAGGCGCTGGCTGAAGCTGCGGCCCGCCACCAGCTCCAGTTTCATGACGTCCGCAAAGTCGGGCCCCACCACGATGTTGCTGGCCTGGTTGGGCTCCATGACGCCGCCCATCGTCTCCATCGGGATGGCGTTGGAACCGAGGCGCCCACCCAGCATGCTGCCGCTGGTGGCCACGCCCAGCACGTTCGGGTTCTTCATCAGGGCGCTTTTCATCAGTTCGGTTTGCTGGATCGCGCTGAAGCCGTGCAGGGGAACGACCAGTTTGTTCTCTTTCTCGAAACCGAGGTCTTTGCCGGCCACGTACCGCATCTGCTGTGCCATCAGCAATGTGCAGGCAATCACCGCCACCGAAATGGTGAACTGCACGAATACCAGTGCGGAACGGAAGGTGGCGCTGGTCCTGCTCGAATTCTTGTTGCCGACCAGTGCCGTGAGCGGTTGCCAGGATGACAGATACAACGCCGGATACAGGCCCGCAAGCACGCCGATGCCGAGACTGAAAAGCGCGGCGATGCCGACCAACTGCGGCTCCCGCGTCAGTTGCAGTGCCAGCGGTTTGTTCAACAGATCGTTGATGTTGGTGAAGTAGAACACCAGCTCCACCAGTACCAGCGCACAGACCAGCGCGATCACCGAGTAGAGAATGGATTCGCTGAGAAACTGCACGATGAGCGCCTTGCGGCTGCTGCCCAGGATCTTGCGCATGCCCACTTCGCGGGCGCGCTTGGCCGAGCGGGCGGTGGCCAGGTTCATGTAGTTGATGCAGGCCACCGCCAGGATGAACACGGCCACCGCGGCAAAGGCGTAGAGGTAATAGAGGTTGCCCCGCGGCTCGTCGTAACCGACGGTGGAATGCAGGTGAACGTCGGCCAGCGGCTGCAGCCAGCTGCTCCAGGACATGCTGTTGGCGTCGCCGAATTCCTTCATGTTCTTGTCGAAAAAGGCTTGCGAACTGGCTGCCCAGTCGGCGGGGTCGTAGCCTGGCCGCATCTTCAGGTAATTGAACAGGCCGACGCCGTACAACGAGCGCCGCTGCTGCACGATGTTGGTGGGATAGCCCACGGCCGGATTGTTTTCGCTGAACAGCACGTCGTAGGTGAAGTGCGTGTTCTCGGGAGGGTCGGCGAATACCAGTGACACACGATACTCGGTGCCCGAATCCGTCTTGAGGACTTCGCCGATCGGGTTGGCGTTGCCGAAGTAGGTGCGGGCAAAGGTTTCGCTCACCGCCACGCTGGAAGGATCATCCAGGGCGGTGTCGGGATCGCCGAACAGAATGGGTTGCTTGAATACCCGGAACACATTGGGCGAGGCGAAGAAGGTCCGCTCCCAGAAATAGCCCAGGTCATCATGCGTCAGCATCATCTCGTTGTTGGGGCGGAAGCGCACGAATTCCTCGATGTCGGGAATGTCCTGCGACAGCAGCGGCCCCACCATGGCTGAAGTGACGGCGAAAGACGCCGTGACGCCATTGGTCAAGAATTCGTTTTCCAGCCGATAGATGTTTTCGTAACCCTCGTAGTGCCGGTCGTAGGTCAGCTCGCTGCGCAGGTACAAACCCAGAATGAGCACGCAGGCGAGAGCCAATGCCAGGCCGGCGATGTTGATCGCGGCATAGCGCTTTTCCCGATACAGCGTACGCAGGCTGATCTTGAATGCGGATCCAAGCATGGGGTCACCTCGGCGCGGTGGAGGTTTGCGACACGATCTTGCCGTCCAGCAGATTGACGACGCGATTGCCGAAGCGGGTGTTTTCCGCCGAGTGCGTCACCATCACGATGGTGGTGCCGGCTTCGTTCAGCGTGGTGAGGATTTTCATCACTTCCTCGCCGCGTTCCGAATCGAGGTTGCCGGTGGGTTCGTCGGCCATGATCAGGTTGGGCTTGTTGACGATGGCGCGCGCCACCGCCACGCGCTGCTGCTGGCCGCCGCTGAGCTGCTGCGGAAAGTGCCTGGCGCGGTGGCTCATGCCCATCTGCTCCAATACTTCGGTCACGCGCGGCTTGCGCAGATTGGCCTGCACGTTGTTGTACTGCAGCGCCAGCTCGACGTTTTCATATACCGTCAGTTCGTCGATCAGGTTGAAGTTCTGGAATACGAAACCGATGTTGGCCTTGCGCAGCGGCGCGCGCCGGTCCTCCTTGTATTTGCCGACCTCCTCGCCGAGAAAGCGATAGGCGCCGCCGGAAGGCGTGTCGATCAGGCCGAGCAGGTGCAGCAGGGTGGACTTGCCGCAGCCGGACGGCCCCATGATGGACACGAACTCGCCCTCCTGCACGCTGAGGTCGATGCCGTCCAGTGCCGTGGTTTCCACCTCGTCGGTGCGATACAGCTTCATCAGGTTTTCGGTTTCGATAATCACGTGCGGATCCTTGGTTGTGTGGCTTCTTGTTGTTGAGCGTGAGGGGTCATAGCGGGGCGTCGAATTCCAGCCGCGTCACGCCGTTGAAGGTGTCGTAGCCGGAGGTGACCACGCGATCGCCTTCCCGCAGGCCTTCCAGCACTTCGATGAACTGCGGATTCTGGTTGCCGAAGCGGACGTCCACCCGCGAGGCGCTCTGGCCATCCGCGGCCACCAGGTACACCCAGCGTCCCCCGGTTTGCTGGTAGAAGCCGCCCTTGCGGATCATCAGCGCCTGGCGCGGGGTGCCCCAGTTCAGTTCCACCGTCAGCGACTGTCCGCGCCGGATGTTGCCGGGCGCTGGACCGACGAAATTGGCGTCCACCGCAAAGGTATTCTCGACCACCTCGGGATAGATCTTGTCGACCACCACCGGGTAGTCCGTGCCGTCCAGCCGGAACTTGCCTTCGGTGCCCACCACCACGTTGGAGGCATAGTACTGGTCCACCTGCACGCGGATTTTTAGTTTGTCGAGCAGGTCGATCTGGCCGATACGCTGGCCCTTGGCGATGTTCTGGCCCACCTCGGCGCCGATGCTGGACAGCTGGCCCGAAATCGGCGCCGTGACCTCCAGGCTTTCCACCAGGCGGTTCAGCAGTTCCAGGCTTTTGTTGAGCCGGTCCACTGAATCGTTGGCGCGTTCCAGCTGGCGTTGCGACAGTTCGTCTTCCTGTTCGATCCGTTCCTCCAGCAGGTCGCGCTTGTCCTTCTGGTAGTCCAGTTCGTCGCGCACGTGCTCAAAATCTTCGCGCGTCAGGGGATTGTGCTCGCTGTTGCTGAGCCTCTGGTAGCGGTCGAACTTCTTTTCCAGTTCCTGGATCTTGTAGTTCATGTCGAGCAGCTGGTCGCGCAGGATCAGGTTGTCCTGCGCGCGCCGGATCTGGGTGTTGGTGATCTGGTCGAGGTTTTCCAGCAGCTGGTTCTCGGAATCGATGGTGGTGCGCTGCAGGCTGGTGTTGGAAAGCAGCAGGATGGGCGTGCCTTGTTCCACCCACTGGCCGCCCTTGATGAAGATCTCATCCACGCGGCCGCCTTCCTCCAGGTCCAGGTACACCGAGGTTTCGGGCACCAC
>DATMFX010000246.1:0-4641 GCA_035555995.1 Hyphomicrobiales bacterium
GCATTGAGCGCCTGCGGCGAAATGCCCAGCAGTTCATCGCCGCCGAGGCTGGCTGAACCGCGGGTGATGCGTCCCGGCGGCATGGGAATCAGTCCCATCAGGCTTTGCACCGTCACCGACTTGCCGCAGCCGGATTCGCCCACGATGGCAAGCGTGGTGCCGCGCCGTAATTTGAACGATACGTCGCGTACCGCCTGTACGATGCCGCCATAGGTATCGAACTCCACCGCCAGGTGGTCCACTTCCAGCGCGTAGTCGTCGCTCATTCGCGTGATCTCAGGCGTGAATCGAGCGCGTCGCGCAGTCCGTCGCCAAGCAGGTTGAAGGCCAGCACCGTCAGGCTGATGAATATCGAGGGGAACAGCAGCTCATGCGGGCTGGACAGCATGGTGCGCAGGCCTTCGTTGCTCATGGAGCCCCACGACGGCGTGGGCGGCGACACGCCCATGCCGATGAAGGACAGAAACGCCTCGGTGAAGATCGCCATGGGAATGGCGAACGTGAGCGTCACCAGGATGGGACCCAGCGTGTTCGGCACCATGTGGCGCATGATCAGGTAGCTGGGCCGCGCGCCGAGCATCTTGGCCGCCTGCACGTAGGCTTCGCCGCGAATCTGCAGCACCTGGCCACGCACCAGGCGCGCGGTGTCGGGCCAGCGCAGCAGCACCAGGGCCAGCAGCATGGGAAAGATGCCGCTCTCGCCCGGGCCGATGCCGAAGCTGATACGGAACAGGATCATGAACAGCAGGAACGGCAGCGCGATCACGAAATCGGCGATGCGCATCATCACCGTATCGATGGCGCCGCCGAAGAAGCCGGAAATACCGCCGTAGACCACGCCCGCCAGCACGAACAACAACGGCGAGACGACGCCGATGAACAGCGATACGCGCGCGCCTTCCATGATGCGCGCCAGCATGTCGCGTCCCAGGTAATCGGTGCCGAAGGGGTGCGAGGGCAGCATCACGCGCTCGCCCACAGCGGGCTCGAAACCACGTTCCAGCGCCTGGCTGTAGGTGATGGCGCGCTGCACCGCCACTTCGCGCGTGGTGAAGCTGTCGGCCTCGATGAGGCCATCGCTTGCGATCACGCTGTACCAATAGGATTGTTCGCGCAGTTGCAGGCGATCCTCGAAACTCCGCTCTTCATTGGTGAAGGTTTGTCCAAGCGGCAGCCCCAAATCCTGGTCCGATTCCGGCGCGTGATCGTTGCGATAGATGAGATAGTGCTGCGCGCCGGGCACAGCACTCCAGGTCAGGCGCACGTATTGTGTGGTGGCGAGCCCTTCGACCGCCACGTTGGCCGGCGCGCCAAGTTCTGCGCCGGCAGCGGCGGGGAGGGCGGCGCCGCTTACACCAGGCCAATTGGCGGAATCTTCCACCACCAGCGCGAGGTGCCCAAGCGAAGGCCCCTGGGAAATCGCATCGAGATCCTGCAGCGTGTGATCCTGGGTCCACAGCAAGGGGCCAAGCAGGGTGAACAGCAACAGCGCGATCACCAGATAAAGGCTCGCCAGCGCGCGACGATTGCGCTTCAGCCGCACCCAGGCATCCTGCCAGTACGACAGCGAAGGGCGGACGATGCGCTCGGCCTGGCTCAGGTCGCGCGCGGGGCTGAAGTCCTCGGCGGTCAATTCGCTGCTCATGCGGCCCCCAGGCGAATGCGCGGATCGATGAAGCCGTAGAGAATGTCCACGGCAATCACCATCAGCACCAGAAAGGCGCCGAAGAACACGGTGGTGCCCATGATCACGGTGTAGTCCAGCTGCGCCACCGCCTGCACGAAATAGCGGCCGAGGCCGGGAATGGCGAACACGCTTTCCACCACGAAACCGCCGGTGGTGATGATGGCGATGGCGGGGCCCAGCACGGTGACCACCGGCAGCACGGCATTGCGCAGTTGGTGGTTGAAAAAGATACGCGTGGCGGACAGCCCCTTGGCGCGCGCGGTGCGGATGTAGTCGGTGTCGGCCACCTCCAGCATCGAGGAGCGCATCAAACGCACCATGTAGGCCATGGTGCTCATGCCCAGCACCAGCGCCGGCACCACCATGGAGCGGAAGCCGTCCCAGCCGGCCACCGGCATCAGCGAGCGCCCCGCCCATTGATTGAGATTGAGCAGCAGTAACTGGCTGAGACCGGCGAACACGAAGCTCGGCACCGAGATGCCCAGGATCACCAGGAACATGATGATTGCGTCCGGCATGCGGTTACGGTACAGCGCGGTCAACGCGCCCCATAGCACGCCGCCCACGGTGGCGAACAGCAGCGACAATACGCCGAGCGTGGCGGACACCGGAAAGTGCTCGCGGATGATGTCGTTGACCGAACGGTTTTCCTCGCTGAAGGCGAGGCCGAAATCGCCCTTGAGCATGTTGCCCATGTACAGCAGGTATTGGTCGAACACCGGCCGGTCCAGGCCATACTGGCGCTCGAGATTGGCGCGGATGGCGGGCGTCATGCCGCGTTCGGTGCTCAGGGGGTCGCCCGGCACCATGTGCATGGCCACGAACGTGGCGGTGGCGATGAACCAAATGGTCAAAAGCCCGATGCCGAGACGCTTGAGGATGTAGCGCAGCATGCCTATTCCACCACCCGCGCGTAAGTGAACACCATCGAGGCGCCGGTCTGCTTGAACTGTAAACCCTCCAGGCGCGGGTGACGCACGATGTTCACCACGCGTTCGTAGGTGGGCAGTATCACCGCGTCGTCGATGATGAGCTGCTGCGCCTTGCCCATGGCATCCATGCGCGTTTTGGGATCGGCGCTACCCTGGGCGGCGCGGATGTAGCTGTCGTAGGCCGTGCTCTCGTAGTGGCCGTGGTTGTTGATATTCCAGCTGGCGAAGAGATCGGCGAAGGTCATCGGGTCTTCATAGTCGGGGCCCCAACCGGAAATCACCATGTCGAAGTTGCCGCTGTTCATGCGTTCCAGGCGCTGCTTGAAGGTCTGGATGTCCACCTTGATGTCGAGGTCCAGCGTGCGCTTGAACAAGGCCTGGAAATACTGCGCCTGCAGCATGGAAATCTCGCGGTCGTCGGCCAGGATGGACAGCGGCGGAATCCGTTCCACGCCAAGTTCCTGCCTGGCTTTTTCCAGGTAATCGCGCGCCAGCGCCAGATCGATCGGTGCCGGGGTGACCGGGTATTCGCTGCGGAACTTGTCCTGCACTCCGCTCATGTAGGCGGGGATCATGGTCTCGCCGGGGATGTAGCCGGCGATGCCGATCACCTTGTACACCAGTTCCTGCGAGTCGTAGACCGCCTGGATGGCCTTGCGTAGGTTCTTGCTGCGCGTTGGCCGCTCGGCCACGTGGTTGAATTCGATCCAGAACACCGAGCCATCGGAGTGGTTGTAGATGCGCATGCGCCGCGCCAGCGCGTCGCGCAGCTGTTCCGCTTCCAGTCCTGACAGGCCGTTTTCCACCGCCAGCTTGCCGTCCTTGAACAGGTTGAAGCGCGCCTGGGAATCGTTGGTGATGTAGGGAATGTCCACCACGTTGAGCTGGACGATGCCGCTGTTCCAGTAGCGCTCGTTCTTTTCCATGCGCAGCGAGGCGCCATGCACCCAACTGGTCACCTTGAAGGGGCCGTTGAACAGCATGTTCTGCACGTCGGCGAAATAGCGGCCGCGCTGCGCCACGTAAAAGTCTTCCCGCACCGGGTAGTAGATCATGAAGGAGGTCAGGCTGAGGAAATAGCCGGTGGGGCTTTCCAGTTCCACTTCCAGGGTGTAGTCGTCGAGCGCGGTCACGCCAAGCGCCTCGACCGGCAGCTGGCCGTTGTTGATGGCTTCGGCATTCTTCACTGGAAACATGATGGCGGCGTACTCGGAGGCCGTGGCGGGATCCACCACGGTGCGCCAGGCAAACACGAAGTCGTGGGCGGTCACCGGCTTGCCGTCGCTCCAGCGCGCGTCGCGGCGCAGCCAGAAGCGCGCGGTGGTGCCGTCCATTTCCCAGCGTTCGGCCACGCCGGGCGCCAGCTGATTGTGTTCGTCCTTGCGGATCAAGCCTTCCATCACGTGTTCGATGACGAAAATGCTGAGCGCGTCGGTGGTGCGGGTGGAATTGAGGCTGCGTGGCTCACCGCTCATCGCGATCTGCACCGCCTGCCGGGCGAAATCCACGGCCACGTCCTGCGCTTGCCCCGCCAGCGGGATACACGCCAGCAGCAACGGCAACAGGCTTGCGCGAAAGGCAGAAAGCCAGGGGAGGCGGGCAGTGCGCATCAGCGGTCTCCGGTGTTCAGCGGGGCGGGGCCGCCATGCTCAGAAACGATCCTTCCAGCGCCGCAGCGCGCCGAATACGCTGGCGGGATCGGTGGCCGGCAGCGTTTCCACGCTTGCCGCCATGCGCACCACCTCGGGTTCACGGCAACGCAGGAAGGGATTGGTGGCAAGTTCGGTGGCGAGCCGGCTCGGTACCGTGGGTTCGCCGCGTTCGCGCAGGGCGCTGTCGCGTGCCTGCCGTTCCTGCAGGGCCGTGTTGTCGGGCATCACCGCGGCGGCGAAGCGCAGGTTGCCCAGCGTGTATTCGTGTGCGCAATACACCAGGGTGTCGGTGGGCAGGTCGGCAAGCTTCTGCAGTGACCCCTGCATCATGGTGGGATTGCCCTCGAACATGCGGCCGCAGCCGGCGGCG
>DATMFX010000247.1:0-4147 GCA_035555995.1 Hyphomicrobiales bacterium
GGCATCAAATGGCGCACGACGGCCGAGGCGGTGGCGCCCCGGAAATACATCGTCTGCAACGCCGACGAAGGCGACAGCGGCACCTTCTCCGACCGCATGATCATGGAAGGCGACCCGCTCAGCCTGGTGGAAGGCATGACCATCGCCGGTCTCGCGGTGGGCGCCACCATGGGCTACGTCTACCTGCGTTCGGAATACCCGCTCACCCGCCAGGTGCTGCAGGAAGCCATCGACAACGCCCGCGCCGCCGGCTATCTCGGCCAGAACGTGGCCGGTAGCGGCAAGGCGTTCGAACTGGAAATCCGCATGGGCGCCGGCGCCTACATCTGCGGCGAGGAAACCTCGCTGCTCGAATCGCTCGAAGGCAAGCGCGGCCAGATTCGCTTCAAGCCGCCGCTGCCCGCGCTCAAGGGCCTGTTCGGCAAGCCCACCGTGGTCAACAACGTGATTTCCCTGGCCACCGTGCCGGTGATCCTGGAAAAAGGCGGCAAGCACTATGCCGAGTACGGCCGCGGCCGCAGCCTGGGCACCATGCCCTTCCAGCTTACCGGCAACATCAAGCAGGGCGGCCTGGTGGAAAAGGCCTTCGGCCTCACCCTGCGCCAGCTGATCGAGGACTTCGGCAAGGGCACCGCCACCGGCCGTCCGGTACGCGCGATCCAGGTGGGCGGCCCGCTTGGCGCCTATTTCCCCGAGGATCTGCTCGATACCCCGCTGGATTATGAGGATTTTGCCAAGGCCGGCGGTATGCTGGGCCACGGCGGCGTGGTAGTGTTCGACGACACCGTCAACATGGCCCGCATGGCGCGGTTTTCCATGCACTTCTGCGCCATCGAATCCTGCGGCAAATGCACGCCTTGCCGCATCGGCTCGACACGAGGCGTGGAGACCATCGACCGCATCGTCGCCGCGCAAGGCGAACAGGAGCGCGAACAGCAGCACATCATTCTCAAGGATCTCTGTGAAACCATGGAATCCGCTTCGCTATGCGCACTGGGCGGCCTGACGCCCATGCCGGTCATGAGCGCAGTCAAACACTTCAAGGGGGATTTTCAATGAACTCCATCGTCAACAGTCCGATTCCGAGCCCCATTGTCTTCGATCCCCAAACAGTAGGGCCCGAAGTCGATTACGGCACGCTGGAAAGCACCAGCACCGAGCTGGTCACGCTTGAAATCGACGGCGTTGCCGTCACCGTGCCCAAGGGCACCAGTATCATGCGCGCCGCCAAGGAAGTGGGCATCACCATTCCCAAGCTGTGCGCCACCGATTCGCTGGAAGCATTCGGCTCCTGCCGCATCTGCCTGGTGGAAATCGAAGGCCGCCGCGGCACGCCCGCTTCCTGCACCACCCCGGTGGAAGCCGGCCTGAAGGTCACCACCCAGAACGGCAAGCTGGCCAAGCTGCGCAAGGGGGTCATGGAACTCTACATCTCCGACCACCCGCTGGACTGCCTCACCTGCTCCGCCAACGGCGACTGCGAGCTGCAGGACATGGCCGGCGCCGTGGGCCTGCGCGAAGTGCGCTACGGCTATGAAGGCGCCAACCACTTCAACCAGCCCAAGGACGAAAGCAACCCCTACTTCACCTTCGAGCCAAGCAAGTGCATCGTGTGCTCGCGCTGCGTGCGCGCCTGCGAGGAAGTGCAGGGCACCTTCGCCCTGACCATCCAGGGCAGCGGCTTCCGCTCCAAGGTCAGCGCCGGCATCAATGAGACCTTCCTCAACTCCGAGTGCGTTTCCTGCGGCGCCTGCGTGCAGGCCTGCCCCACCGCCACGCTCAACGAGAAAACCGTGATCGATCACGGCACGCCCGAACATGCCATCGAAACCACCTGCGCCTATTGCGGCGTGGGCTGCACCTTCCGCGCGGAAATGAAAGGCTCGGAAGTGATCCGCATGGTGCCCGCCAAGAGCGGCAAGGCCAACGACGGCCATTCCTGCGTCAAGGGCCGCTTCGCCTGGGGCTACGCCACGCACAAGGAGCGCATCCTCAATCCGATGATGCGTGAAAAGCCCACCGATCCGTGGCGCGAGGTGAGCTGGGAGGAAGCAATCCAGTTCTCCGCCAAGCGCTTCATGGAAATCCAGGCCAAATACGGCCGCAAATCCATCGGCGGCATCACCTCCTCGCGCACCACCAACGAGGAAGTGTGGGTGGTGCAGAAAATGATCCGCGCCGCATTCCGCAACAACAACACCGACACCTGCGCCCGCGTGTGCCACTCGCCCACCGGCTACGGCCTGAGCCAGACCCTCGGTACCTCCGCCGGCACGCAGGATTTCGCCAGTGTCGATGAAACCGACGTCATGCTGCTGATCGGCGCCAACCCCACCGATGCCCACCCGGTATTCGGCTCGCGCATGAAAAAACGCCTGCGCGAAGGCGCCAGGATCGTCGTCTGCGATCCGCGCCGCATCGACATGGTGGAAAGCCCGCACATCGAGGCCGCCATCCATCTGCCGCTGCTGCCCGGTTCCAACGTGGCGCTGGTCAACGCGCTCGCCTATACCATCGTCGAGGAAGACCTGGTCGACTGGCCATACGTGAATGCCCGCATGGATCCGGAAGGCCTGCAGACCTGGCTGGCCTTCATCAAGGATCCCAAGAATGCACCTGAAGCCGTGGCGCACCTCTTGGGTAGCGATGCCGAAACCGTGCGCGAAGCCGCCCGCCTCTATGCCACCGCGCCGCGCGGGTCGATCTACTATGGCCTGGGCGTCACCGAACATTCGCAGGGCTCCACCACGGTCATGGGCCTGGCCAACCTGGCCATGATCACCGGCAACCTCGGCATCAACGGCGGCGGCGTCAACCCGCTGCGCGGCCAGAACAACGTGCAGGGTTCCTGCGACATGGGTTCGTTCCCGCATGAGTTCTCCGACTACCGCCGCGTCAGCAACGACGCCGTGCGCAAGGAGTTCGAGGATGTGTGGGGCGTGGAACAGGATCCCGAACCCGGCTACCGCATCAACCACATGTTCAACGCCGCCATCGAGGGCGTCTACAAGGCCATGTTCGTGCAGGGCGAGGACATCGCGCAGTCGGATCCGAACACCCAGCACGTGGAAGCGGCACTGGAAAAACTCGAACTACTGGTGGTGCAGGATCTATTCCTGAACGAAACGTCCAAGTTCGCCCACGTGTTCCTGCCCGGCACCTCCTTCCTGGAAAAAGACGGCACCTTCACCAACGCCGAACGCCGCCTCGGCCGCGTACGGCCGCTGATGGCGCCCAAGTGCGGCAAGCACGAATGGCAGGTGCCGATGGAAATCGCGCAGGCCATGGGCTATCCCATGCACTACAACAACGCGTCCGAGATCATGGACGAGATCGCGCAGCTGACTCCAAGCTTCCAGCGCATGAGCTTCAAGCGTCTGGATACCGAGGGCAGCATGCAGTGGCCGGTGAACGACAAATCGCCGAACGGCACGCCGATCATGCACATCGGCACTTTCGTGCGCGGTCTCGGCATGCTGCGGCCCACCGAGTTCGTGCCCACGGAAGAGCGCACCACACCGAAGTTCCCGCTGATCCTGACCACCGGCCGCATCCTCAGCCAGTACAACGTGGGCGCGCAAACCCGCCGCACCGCGAACAATGCCTGGCATTCGGAGGACGTGCTGGAAATCCATCCGTTTGATGCCGAGGAACGCGGCATCAAGGATGGCGATCGCGTGTCGCTGAAGAGCCGCAAGGGCGAAACCACCCTCACCGCCAGGATCGCGGAGCGCATGCAGCCGGGAGTGGTGTACACCACGTTCCACATGCCGCTGACCGGCGCCAACGTCATCACCACCGACTTCGCCGACTGGGCCACGGACTGCCCCGAATACAAGGTGACGGCGGTACAGGTGGCGACCGCCAGCCATCTCTCCGAATGGCAGAAGCAGCACATCGACTACAACGAAAGCCGCCGCAAGCTTTCCGAACTGGTCTGAGTCCAACCCCAAACAAAAAACCGGCCTTCAAGGCCGGTTTTTTTATGTGTGAAGATGCCGTGCGTAACTGGATGCCGATGGCTCACAGTCGCTTGGCCGGAGCTGCCTTCGGGGGGGCGTGATGGCCAGGGATGGCCATCACCGAGCCGGCAGGGATGCCCTCGTGGCGTACCCCCGAAGGCATCTCCGGCCAAGTGACTGCAACA
>DATMFX010000248.1:0-2395 GCA_035555995.1 Hyphomicrobiales bacterium
GCAGTTGGACCGGGACGCCAAGACGCTAGAGCCGGCAGTGCTGGAACGTTATCTGAACCTGTGGGTGCGCGCGGGTCTGCTGGAATTCTGGCTGCGCGCATTGCCGGAAGATGCCACCGTGGTGCGCCTGCTGCGGCAGGAAATCGCCGCGCTATCCGCTGCCCTTGCCTGGCCGCAGGACTGGCAGGCGCAATGCGCCCTGGCGCAGGAGCAGTTGCATGCCGCGCCCGGATTTGCATTGACGCGCCTGCGCGATGATCTGGACTTATCGCTCGGCGATCTCTTCATTCTGTGCCTGGCCGGCACCTGCCAAACCTCCCATCTGGTCAACCTGGCGCTGGCGGAACTGCACGCGCCGGCGCGGCCATTGCGCTTGACCGTCCACTTGGCGGATTCCCTGAGCGACGCCTTGTTCGGCGCCCAGCCGGCACTTGCCGACTCGCCGCTGTTGCAGTTGGGCGCGCTGCGCCTGTTGGGCGAGGCGCCATTGCCGCTGCGGGAACTGGAACTCGATCACGTGCTGTGGGCCAACCTGTGCGGACGCGCCACGCCGTGGCCGGGAGGCACGGTGCTGCCGGTGAAGGAGGAATCCACCCTGGCGCGTCAATCGCTTGCGCAATTGCCGCAACTGGCGGCACTGCTGTCGGGCAGTGGCAGGCTGCGGATCAACGGCGTGGTCGTGCGTGGCTACCCCAACAGCGGCCGCCGCGATTTTGCCGCGCGGCTGGCGGCAATGCTGCACCTGCAGGCGCTGGAAGTGCCGCTGGAACTCTGGCAGCAGCCGGGCCTGCGCCTTGCCTGCCGTTACGGTGGCTGGCTGCCGGTGCTGGCGCCGCGGCTTGGACCAGGCGAGGCATGTCGGTTGCCGCCGCATGACGGTGCGCAACCGCTCGTGGTCATCATGGGCGGCGACGGCGCGGTGGAAGCGCCGCAACTGACGGAAATCGAACTGCAGGTGCCCGACGAGGCGGAACGCGAACGGCTTTGCGCTTCGGTGCTGGAAAATCCCGGGTTGGCGCGGCAGCTGGCCAACCAGGCGCTCCTGAGCGGCGCCAGCCTGCTTGCCATCGCAGACAGCGCCAAGGTGCTGGCACGGCGCGAAAACGCCGCGCTTGGCGCGCAACATATTCTAGAGGCGCGCCGCCGCCTTGGCGCGGAAAAACTGCGGGTGCTGGCGCAGCCGGTGTTGCGCCAGGTGACGCGCGAGGCGCTGGTGCTGCCGGCGCAGGTGATGAGCGGCCTGGACAACGTCATTGCCCGCGCGCACAAGCGTGAATCGCTGTGGCGCGGCCTTGGCAAAACCCTGCAGGTGTCGGCCAATCCCGGCGTGCGCGTGCTGTTCGTCGGCGAAAGCGGCACCGGCAAGACGCTTGCCGCCAGCTACATCGCCACCGCGCTTGGCGCACCGCTGTATCGCGTCGATCTGTCGGCGGTGATGAACAAGTACATTGGCGAGTCGGAAAAGAACCTGTCGCAGTTGCTGGACCATGCGGCGGCGAATGACGTGGTCCTGCTGTTCGACGAAGCGGATTCGCTGTTCGGTTCCCGCGGTGACGGCGGCGACAACGGCGAGCGCTTCGCCAACATGCTCACCAACTTTCTGCTGACCCGCATCGAAAGCTACAGCGGCATCGCCATTCTCACCACCAACAGCGGCGAGCGCATCGACGATGCCTTCAGCCGCCGCATCGACGTGAGCGTGGAATTTCCCTTGCCCGGTGTCGAGGAGCGCCTGCATCTGTGGCGCACGCATCTTGGCGAGCGCGGCCCGGGCGACGCGGTGTATCGCCATCTCGCCAGCCATTGCCAGTTCGCCGGCGGCCAGATCCGCAATGCGGTGATTGCCGCCGCCGTGTTCGCCAGCGGCGAACGCATCACTGCCGATGACCTCTACCGGGGTCTGCAACTGGAATACCGCAAGATCGGCCGCGACATGCCGCCGAAGATCGAGCGGCTGTTCGCCGCCTGACAGGAGCCCGCCATGCTGGATCGCCGCCTGGATCAAACCTTTATCGTGGACCCTTCCGTGCCGTTCGACCGTATCGCGGCGGCGCTGGAGAAACTGGGCTGGCAGCGGCGCACGATGCCGGAAGCCGGCGGCTCTCTACTTGCTGAGGGCTCTCTACTTGCTGAGGGCTCCCTGCTTGCCGGCGAACCCGAGGTGGCGAGCTGGACCTGGCAGGGCGGCAAGCCCTTCGTCATCTACAGTTTCAACCCCGTGGCCAAGCTGCGGGTGCTGGACGTGGCCACGCTGCCGCCGGTGTTCCGCCGCGCGCTGGCAGGTGCCTTGCCGCTGCTGGCGCAACAGGATGTGGACCATTTGTTCTTCGACAGCGAGCCGAGCCGGCGTCTGCTGGCGCTGTGGGCGGCGCAGGAAACCGAGCGTGTCGATCTG
>DATMFX010000249.1:0-2953 GCA_035555995.1 Hyphomicrobiales bacterium
TCCCGCGCGCCGCTGGTTGCCTGCGCGCTGACGATGTCCGCCATCACCGGTTCGCCGAACAGCTGCGCGCTCAGATCCTGCGCCCGCAGGCCTTCGGCAAGCGAATAATGCAAGGTGCCGTCGATGGCGCTGAAATCCAGCGCGAATTCGGGAATCTGCAGGGCGCTGTCGTGGGTGACCACCTGCACGTCGATGGCACGTTCGCGCGGGTTGTCGCCAAGCGGAATGCCGAGATCGAGCGCCACCTGCAGGCTGCCCTGCCCCTGCCAGGTATCGAAACTGGCGCCGATCGTCTCGTGCAGCGGCGAATTCAGCAGGAAGCGATGGCCCGTGGTGGTATCGGGATTGGAGCGCCCCTGGATATGCAGCCACGAACCGTCCTCCTCGGGCCGCACCCGGGCGCTGACGCCCTCGAGCGCCATGCCCGCGATGCTGCCTGCCCTGCCTTGCACGTCCACGGCGTTGTCGCGCACCAGTACCGTGGCGGCGGCCTGTTCCAGCGCGGGCCATTGTTGCAGATACTGCAGCCGGCCTTCTTCCACGCGGTACCAGGATTGCGCGCTGCTCGATACCTCCATGCCGTCGCTTCTGCTGCTGCGCAGCATGAACGCGCTGTCGTGCAGGGTGCCGCCCTGCAGGGCGTCCTGCAGCCATCCCATGGTATTGGCGAGCCGTTCCAGGCTGGGCAGGTAGACTTTGCCCGGCACCACCGCCATACGCTCCACGCCCACCAGCAGCTTGAATTCGCGGTCGCGCTCGCCGCTTGCCTCTTCCCAGTTGTGCATCGAAAACCCGACCCGGCCATCGAGATCGGGACTGGTCACGTCGAGCAGCCGGCTCCATACCGATACTTCGCCGTCGGCGCCCAGCTGCCAGCGCACGCGGCCGTTGACGTGCGCGTAGTGCCAGGCCGAATCGAACAATTGCGGCAGATGCAGTTGCAGATCATCGTCGTCCACTTCCACCACGCCCTGCGTAACGTCAGCCTGCACCCAGGCATCGACGCCGCTGCCGGCCGGGGCGGCGTTCCAGGCTTGCACCACGCCATCGCTCAGATGGCCGCGCAGTTGGAACAGATTCGGATAGGAGCCGTCGAGCGCGGTGTCGAGTTGCAGGCCATACAGGGTGCCTTCGGGCTGCAGCGTGCGCAGCGCCTGCGCCGCGCGTTCGGGCAACGCGAACATATCGAGCGCCAACGCATTTGCCATGCCGAGTTCGACGCCCTCGCCGCGCATCCGCACCAGCGGCGCTTCAGCATCGGGACGCTCGATCAAAAATGCCGGCAGGCTCCAGGTACGTTCGCCCCAATCGAAGCCGGTGTCGGACAGCGTCAGCATCCAATCGCCCGCCGCCGCGCGCTGCCCGTTGAAATCCACGCTGCCGTTCTGCAGCGCCAGCCGCCGCGTGTCGTTGCGGCTGTCCGCCTGCACGGCGACATCGCGCAGCAGGCCGCTTGCCTGTACGGCGCCGTCGGAGGTGGCATCGAACCATAGCGCGGCGTTGCCCGCTGCGCTATGGATGTCCCAGTCAGCGGCGAACACCGGCTGCGCCAGCGGTCGCAATTCGAGCTGCGGCAGCGTGAGCCAGCCGCGCAGCGTCCAATCGGTATCCGGCATGCCGTCCATTTCCAGCAACAGCCGGCTTGGCGAAGGCTGCTCGTCGAGGCGAAACTGCAACTGGGCGCGGTGGGTGGCGCCGTCGTTTTCGATACGCGCGAACACGGCATGCAGCTGCAGCGTTTCGCCCTGGCGCGGACGCACCGCGATCGTGGCCTCGCTCAGGCTCAGGTCGGGGGTATTGAGCAAAAAACGCAGTATCTGCCGGGAATAGTCGCCGCCAGGTCCCGCACGCGTGCCGGCGAGCGCCCAGCGTCCGTCCGGCCCCTGCTCCACCGCCAGCTCCACCGCCCGCACCGAAAGGCCGGTGATGGCCAGCGCACGGCCGGCAAGGCTGCGCCATACATCGATGGCAAAACTGACGTCGTCGATGCGATGCGTGGTGCCATCCGGCGCTTCCAGAAGCAGCGAGCCCACCCGCAATTGCGGGGTGAAATCACGCCAGCTGCCTTCGAGACCGTCGATGTGCGCGCGAATACCGAGCAAGGCGCTCAGCTGCGCCTCCACCGTGGCAACAGTGCCGGCGCTGCCCACGCGCGGCAGCAGCAGGCGGCCCGCGCTCAGGTACAGGGTCAGCAGGATCAGCGCCGCCAGCGCCAGACGCGCCACCAGGCGCATCACACCGCGACACAGACGCAGAAGGGGACCGGGCAGCGAAGGATCGGGCTTGGCGGCCTGATCGCTCATGGTCAGTACAACACCACGTCGAACTGCTCGATGGTGTACAGCGCTTCCACCTGAAAACTGATGCTCTTGCCTGTGAACTGCTCGAAGTTGGCCAGCGTGTCGGCCTCTTCGTCGAGCATGCGGTCCACCACTTCCTGCGAACCCATTACCAGCAGGCGGCTGTTTTCATAGGCACGCGCCACGCGCATGATCTCGCGGAAGATTTCGTAGCACACGGTTTCCGGCGTCTTGATGGTGGAACGTCCGGCACAGGTGGGGCATTCCATGCACAGGATCTGCTGCAGGCTCTCGCGGGTGCGCTTGCGCGTCATTTCCACCAGTCCCAGTTCCGACAGCGTGGACACGCGGGTGCGCGCCGGGTCCTTTTCCAGCGCCTTGGTGAAGGTGCGCAGCACCTGGCGCTGATGTTCTTCGTTCTGCATGTCGATGAAATCGACGATGATGATCCCGCCGATGTTGCGCACCTTGAGCTGGCGCGCGATGGCCTTGGCGGCTTCGAGGTTGGTCTTGAAGATGGTTTCTTCCTGGTTGCGGCTGCCGAGGAACGCGCCGGTGTTCACATCGATGGAGGTCATGGCCTCGTTCTGGTCGATCACCAGGTTGCCGCCGGATTTCAGGCGCACCGTGCGCGACATGGCCTTCTGGATTTC
>DATMFX010000250.1:0-2843 GCA_035555995.1 Hyphomicrobiales bacterium
CGCGTGGCCGCAGAATTGGCAGCCTGCGCCGCCGAACGGCCGCGCCAGCTCACCTTCCTTGGGCTGGTGGTGGGCGCCACCGGTTCGCCGGAAGCCAGCGAGATGGCAAGCGCGCATATCGAGCAGCATTTCATCCGCCCCTTGAGCCGCTGGCTCGGCACGCCCAAGGCGCAAAGCCGGGCACGGCTTTTATGTTCCCTGCTGATGGGTTCGGTGATCATGAACAACATCAAGCCGCGCTCTCCCGCCGACCGCCAGCAACTGGCACGCCAGGTACAAAGCATCATCGACGGCTGAACCGAGCCACCGCGCCACGTTCGCCTGGCGCGAACGAAAATCGCAGCTATAGTGAAGCGCACACGGCCAAGGTAAAAAACAAAAAGGCAAAAGGAAGCGCTTCATGGACGACACCCGGCAAGCCGCCGCGCGGCAAGGCCTAGGGCAGTTGTGGCAAACGTTGCTCGATCTGCCGCCGACACAACCCCTTTCCGATGACAGCCACTTTCTCGAACTTGGCGGCGGCTCCATGCTGCTGTTGAGCCTGCAGGTGGCGATTGCGCGTGAATTCGCGGTGGAACTGGCCGTGGACGCACTGCTTGCGCGCCCCACGCTGGGGCAGATGAGCGCCCTGCTGCTCCAGGCATTGGCACAAGCAGCACGCGAATCCGCCGTGTCGGAGCACCGACCATGAGCCGTTTTGCCGTGCTTGGCCACGCGCTCACCACTGCCTGCCATATCAGCAAAATCGACACTACGATGCTTGGTTGCGTGGCACGGGACGAGCACAGTCCGAATTACTTTGTTTCGGCAGGTCGTGCGCTCTCCGATGGCAATTTTCATTCCAACGGCAATACTCGTTTCGACGATAAAGCGCCTTATGCCGGTAAGACTCCCTGTGGCGATAGTGCGCTTACAGAAGGCAACATGCTGCCCGCCATGCCGCTGTTGTGCGGCGCCAAGCTGTTCACGTCGCTGCTGGTATTGCAAGCCTGCGCCCGCTTCGGTTTGCCGCTCGATCAAACCCTTGCCGACATGCTGCCCGCGCCGCTACGGCAGGATTTGCCCGACTGCGTTCTGCCCACCACGCTGGCACAATTGCTTGCACATACGCACGGGCTCGGCGGCACCATGGTGGAACACGCCAGCTTCGCGCATGACGGCTACCTAGATTTGACGCCAGGCATCGCTGCCGTGGCGCATGAAGGCATCCTGCATCCGCCGGGCCGGCATTACGGCTACGGCGTGCTTGGTTATCTGGTGCTTGGGCATTTGCTGGAGCGCCTCTACCACCAGCGCTACGCCGACATCGTCCGCGAACATCTGCTCGCCCCGCTTGCCACGCCGGTGCTGCCTCCACTGTCGCTCTCCCTGCCCGCCTGTCCGGCCTCGGGGCGCGGCCTGGCGGTGCCGCTGCCTTGGGTGACGACCCTGTGCCAGCACTTGTTGCAAGACTCGCTTGCCACGACCGGCATCGATTACAGACTGTTCAGACAAATAACCCGCCACCCTGCGCCTCTGCCGGGCTGGTCCATGCAGATCGAAGCCAGCTGCCTTGGCTGGCGGCACTTTGGCCAGCAGTGGTACGGCCACAACGGGCTCGATGGCGGTTCGCTGTTCTGGCTGCGGTTGAACCCTGAACGTGGCCTGGCGCTGTGCCTGATGGCGCACACCGGCACCGGCAACCCTGGGTTGTTGCCCGCGTGTCTGTTTGCCCAGCACTATCGCGAACTGGCCCTGAATCCGGCGAACCAGCCTGCCATCGATCCCGGCTTTCATCTGCAGGCCAATCTGGCTTTGCTTGGCCACTATGGCTCGCCCTGCCGCGACTATCATCTGTTCGCGCACGAGGGACGGGTGATGCTGGAAATTTCCTGTGCAACCAATGATTCCGCCCGAGTGCCAAAGTATCGGACCTGGCTATATCCGGCACAGCACGGACTTTTCTACCTGGCCCGCCCCTGGCGCCGCGTGGTATTCGTACAATTGATTCCAGAACCTCACACCGCGGAGTTCGCGCTATGGGACCATGATTGCCTGTGGCCGAAACAGCCACATGGGCGGACTGTGTGAAGGCTCCTCGCAACCCATGAGAAGACTAGGTATCACCCTGACACAATTCCTTGAGCTTCAGCCGGTTGATCTTGTTGTTCAACTGCAGCGGCAACGAGTCGAGCAGTTCGACGCGTCGCGGCAACAAGCCGGCCGGCAGCCGTTGCGCCAATGCGCGCCGCAGGTCGCGCACTGCCAGTCCCGGCGCCACCACGAAGGCGGCAAGCTCGGTGCCATTGGCGCCGCCGTCATACGGCGCCACCACCGCTTCACGCACACCAGGCATTGCCAGCAGGATTTCCTCCACGTCGCTTACCACCACCATCCGCCCGTGCAGCTTTACCCGAGAATCGCTGCGGCCGACGTGATGCAGCAGCCCTTGTGCATCGACGTAGCCGATGTCGCGTGACAGGTACACGCGCTGTCCATCGCCCGCCGGATCAGGCAAGAAGCGCTGTGCGGTGAGCGCCGGATTGCGCCAGTAGCCAAGGCTCAGGTAGCGGCTGCGCACCGCGATTTCGCCGTATTCTCCCGGAGGCACGGGCTGGCCCGCCTCGTTCAACAGCAACAGTTCCATGTCTGCCACCGCATGGCCCACGGGCACTACCTCGCCGTCGATTTCGTCGGCGGGCGTCAGAAAATGCTGCGCATACAACAGCGCTTCCGACGCGCCCAGGCCGACGCGAAGCAAACAATGTGCGCCGAAGTGTTTGCGGAACAACGCGAGATCGCGCCGCGTGGTGCGGTCGCCCGCCAGCCGCAGCATGCGCATGGCGGGAAACTGCGCATCCGCC
>DATMFX010000251.1:0-6995 GCA_035555995.1 Hyphomicrobiales bacterium
TCCAGCGACACGGCGCGTGCCGTGCGCAGTGCCGCCCGCCGGTAGCGGTTGCGCTGCGCCGGCGTCAGGTCGTGAAAATGCTGCAACGCCTTGATGAAGCCGCGCCGCGATTGCTGCGGCAGCATGAGGCCGTTGACACCGTCCTGCAGCACTTCACGTACACCGCTTGCGTCCACCGCCACCACCGGCGTGCGCGTGGCCATCGCTTCCGTCAACACCATGCCCTGGGTTTCCGTCCGCGAAGCAAAGGCAAAGACGTCCATGGCGCGATAGGCGCTGCTCAGGAGCGGCTGGGCGAAGGCGCCGGCCATCACCAGGCGGTCCGCCACCTTGAAGCGGCGGCAGATGGTTTCGATCGCCTGTTTTGCCGGGCCGGTGCCGACCACCAGGAACAGCGCATCCTCATTGTGCTGCAGAAAGCGCGCCACGGCGGTGCTCAGGAATTCCAGGTTCTTCTCCGGCGCCAGCCGGCCCACGTGCCCCACCACGAAAGCATCGGCCGGAATGCCCATGACCTTGCGGAAGGCGGCCCCGTGCCCGGCCTTGAAGAAAGCCTCGTCCACACCGGTGGGCAGCACGCGCACTTCCGTGGTCACGCCACGCTCGATCAAAAGATCGTGGATGCTTTCGCTTGGCCCGATCACCAGCTGCGCCAGATTGGCGTATTCGGTGGACAGTGCCGCGACAAAGCGCTTCATGAACTGCGAATCGCCGGGCACGTAGTGGGTGTACTGCTCGTAAAGTGTGTGATGGGTAAATACCAGTGGAATGTCGTTGATCGCCGCCAGCCGCTGCGCGGCGCCGCCAAGCAGGAACGGATGGTGCGAGTGGATGATGTCCGGTCGGAATTCCTCCACGCGGTCCTGCAGAAAGCCATCGCTGGACACCACCACGGAAAAATCGCTGCCGTTGAACTTCTGGATGGCGGAAATGCGCAGCACCATTTCCTCGTCCGCCGGCGCGCCATCGAACTGGGGCGCCACCACCAGTACCTCATGACCGCGCGCGCGCAGCGCACCGGTATAGGCCGCCACGGATCTGGCAACGCCGCCGACGTGCGGCAGATAGGTGTTGGTCATCATCATGATGCGCATGGCTCATGCCCTCTTCAATTGCAGTGCCCCCGAGGCCTGCTGTGTGGTGTGCGGTGCAAATCCGGGTAGACGCACATGCAGTGGCCGCGCCTCGCCATGCCAGAGGGCGGACCAGCGCAGTTCCACCGCGTGTTCGCGCGCGTGGAGCTCGATCGAAATCAGCCCACCCTCCACCGGCGAGCCCTGGCAGGCCACCACGTTTCCCGGCTGCAGCCATTCGCGCGGAATGCCGCTGGCGAGGATCAGGGCGTCGCCTTCCTCGCGCACGAACAGATTGCGCATCATCAACAGCCATTCGGCGCTGGCCCAACCGTGCTGGCCGTCGCCCATGCAGCCGCCGCCCGTGCGCGGATGGATCGCTTCCGGCCACTGCCCCACCGGCGTGGCCATGGCGGCGATGTTGCGGATGTAGCTGAAATGATCACTGTGGCCGCTGCGCAGCGCGGCCTGCGCCAGTTGCAGCGTCAGGTAGGCATTGATGCCGGAATGGATCATCTGCTGATAGAACGTGCCGCGCACCAGGCAGTGCTCGCGCAGGTAATCGAGCGTGTCGCGCAGGCGTTCGTCGTCGGGCGCGAACAGACGCAAGGGATAGCTTGCCACGATGGAGCCGATCACGGCGGCATCGAGCCGGCGCAACGGCGCGGAGGGAATGGCGGCGCGGCCATGGCGTTCCTCGGCACGGCGCAGGCTTTCCTCGATGACGCTCATCAGGTCGCGTGCTTCCTCGGTGAAAAGGCGTTGACGTTTCGTATCGCCGGCCTCGCCGCACAGGCGCGCCAACGCGTTGAGCCCCGCCACGCTCCAGAAATCGTCCCAGTAGTAATAGTCGTTCGGCCCCAGATGCTCAGCGCTGAATCCGGCAGGCAGGAGGCCGGCATTGGCGTGGCCGGCGTCCTTGCGCAACCGCTTGTTGCGGATCCATTCGCCGCCGCGAATGAGGCGTTCCAGCAGCGTGCGGTCCGGCCGTTCACCGGTTACCGCAAAATAGTGCGCAAAGATCCACAGCACCTGCCCATTGGAATCCCACTCGCCTTCCTGCGAACGGAAATAGCCCGTGGGCAACTGCCGCCGGATGAAGTGGCCCAGCACCGTTTTGGCGCGCTGCACGTAGCCCGTGGCAAGCAACGCGCTGACCATGTACGTGGCATCGCGGAACCAAAAGCGCTTGTACGTGAACGAACCCGGGTAGACCTCGCCCGGCGCCAGCAGCACCAGCGAATGCAGCGCGGCGTCGGTCAGGTATTGAAAGTGCCGGTCGGGTATCTGGAAACGGCAGCCGCCGCGCAGCGCTTCATCCCATTCCACCTGGGTACCATGGCCGCAATCCTGCTCCGGCTTGCACAGCGGTAAAGTGCAGCTCACTTCGCCCGGCATGCCGGTATCACAGCGAAACACCGCCGCCGCGGTCACCATGCCCTGCGGGCAGCTGCGGCCACCGGCTTCATGTGGGGCGAGGCTCAGCTGGTGGAACACATCGCCCTGCCGGTAGTCGGAAAAGAAGCAGGCGTCCGGCTTCCTGGAAAAGCTCACGGGGATATCGTCGACCACCAGGCCGGTGCCGCGGCGCGGCCGTTCGACCGTATGCACGAAGGAAATCCCTTCGGGATTGGCGGGGCGCACCGTCACGGCAAGCGCCTTGGCGCCCTTGCCCTCGACGCTACAGGCAAGACGGCACACAGGCCCTTCCTCCGTATGGTGCGCACTCACCCGCAGCGTCACTGTGTACTCGGCGCAGTGCAGCAGCGTGAGCACGGCCAGGCCGTCGCTGAAATCCAGACGCTGCTCGATGCTCATGGCATCCTGCGCCGTGTGCCAACGCCCGTCCGCATCGCAGGACCACACATCGAGTGACCAGCCGTCCCAGTACGGCGTCAGCAGGCCGGTCGGGTCGACCAGGGGATAGAAGCCGATGTCCGGCAACCCTACCGCCACCCAGTTGCGATGGGTCAGGTTGATGTACGTGAGGGAAAAGGCGCGCGGCACGAATGACTTGTCGTCCGGATCAAACTGGCGGTTGATCCAGTAGGGCCACTTCCAATCGGTGTTGTACTGCAATATCGCGGAATTGAAGAGGCCGCGCGCATGCATGGTGGCGCCGGCGCGCAGCAGTTCGACCGGGTAGGCCACCTCCGACGGCTCGGCGAAGCGCGAGAGCTGGTCGAGCAAGGCCATGGGATCGGGAAACCCCTTGGCAACGGCCTGGCGGCGAATGAGGCTGCGCAGTGGGGAAATGCTCATCCGTGACTCTCCGTATAAGCGCCGGTGGCAAGCGTGCCCTCCACGGTGGCCTGTTGCCGTGCCAGTTCGCGGAAACGATCCGAGGCACGCTTGCGTACCAGCAGAAAGGTACTGATGCCGCAGACGATGCCAAATGCGATCACCACATAATGGCCGGTGCCGAACTGGCGGCCGCCTTCCAGCAGGCTGTCCACGTTGGCGGCAAGCGCGCCCACGCTGACGTTGGTGATGGTCAGCGGAATCACGCCAAGCATAGTGCCGAATGCGAACTGCCCGAGCGACACCGGCACCACGCCGAAACAGTAATTCGACAGCTTGAAGGGAAACAGCGGAATGGTGCGCGTGAGCATCACGGTTTTCCAGCCGTCGTAGGCCACGCTATCGGCGATCACCGCGAATTGCGGATGACGCTGCAACAGGCGCTGAAAGTAATCGTTGAAGAACACCCGGGACAGCACGAAGGCGGTCGATGCGCCAAGCACCGTGCCCGCCACCATCACCACGGTGCCGAACACGGGACCGAACAGGTAACCCGCCAGCAGCGTGAAGATGAGGCCCGGAAACAACAACAGCACCACCGCCGCCTGCACCAGCACGTACAGCACGGCCGTGGCGAGCTGGTGCATCTCGCTGTATTGCGCCGCCGCCCGCAGGAACTCCCGGAACTGTTCATTGCCGATCAGGAATCCGGCGATCAGCACCGTGGCAATGGTTGCCAGGGCGATCAGGCCGATACCGCTGGCGGCGGCATTGGATGAAAACGAAAGCTTCACTGGGCGGAAGCCACCAGCACCTGCAGCTGATTGTTCACTGACGTGACGTGGTCATAGTCGGTGGCGATCTGCTCGGCCAGCTGTTTTGCCTCGGGCGTATCCACCGTGCCGGTGAGCGTCACCACGCCGTTGGTGGTTTCGACGGAGATGTCGACCGCGCTCAGCTTGTCGTTGAGCGCATAGGTCGACTTCAAGCGGGCCGTGGTGGTGACATCGAAGAAGCTAGAGCGGAAGCTGCGTTCCTTTTCGTCCCAGCCATAATCGCCCTCGCCCACATTCAGATTGTTGGTCACACCGGTGACGCCCTCGAGATTGCTGGCAATCTGCTCGGCCATCTGGCGGTGCGCTTCACTGGGCACGTAACCGTCGAGCGTCACGTGACCGGCGCTGACTTCGGTGCCGATCTTGAAGTTGTTCAATTCTGTATTGAAGAGGTAGGCCGCCTCGAGTTTGCCGTCTATCCAGGCGTCATGGGCCTCGCCTTGCCAGTCCTCGGCGAACACCGGGGTCGAACACAGGCCGGCAATCACGGCACCGGCAGTCATTATGCGGATCATCGTTTTCATGGCTCGATTCCTCTCGTTGCTGAACATCTGAGGCTTACACCAAGAGAGCTGCAAGCCATGTGCCAGTTGAGTTTTTATCGAGAAATGTCTTTTAATCTATTGTTTCTATTAATTTTTAACCGCCGCATCGCGCCTTTTTGGTGGATCGTGGCATCGGGAGGAAAGCATGAAAGAAATGCCGCTGAGCGGTGGCAACCTGGAAAATATTGCAGGCCGGGACTAGCGAGTGGTGGGAGGTGTTGCGGGTGTTTCAGCGGTGTTTGCGGCAGCGCCTGCTTCCGGTGCCGCCTGCTGCCCGGCACCTTGCCGTGGACGTTCTTCTAGATTCACTGCCCCATTGTCTTCGTAGTCGAGCGTGAATGCCTGGATGAAAGCGTTGCGCAATATATTGACGAAGGTTTCCCACTTGTTCGTGCGCGGATCGTCCAGGCGTCCGTCTATTTCCACCAGGGTGGCCAGTTGGTCCCGCGGCTGGTTCTGGAACAGTTCACTAGTCAGATCCACCAGGCCTTCCCACAACAGCCGCAGCGGGTTGTCCTGGTCCTCCTCCACGTCGCCCTTCCAGCTGAATACCTTGAGGCCGGTGATCAGCGGTTTGATGTAGCCCTTGATCTCGCCATTCAGCGCCGTCAACTCCGAGGTCAGCGACAGATCGCCCGCCTCGAGATCGAAGGGCGCGTAGGCCGTGATCAGGTCATCCAGCCGCAGCATCGGCACGTCGGTGACCATGCCATCGAAATCGAAAGTGGGATATTCGCTGTCGGGATCGTAGCTGAATGCAAACTCCAGTCTGCCGGCGTCGACCACCTGCCCGGCACCGCTGACCCTGCCCACCATCGAACTGGCCAAGTCCCTGCTGTTGGTGAGATTGATTGCCTGTGCATCGAGGTCGGTGATGTAAACATCCACCACTTGCGCCACGTCGAAGTTGCGAAAGTGCAGATCGCCGTCGTTGACTCTGATTTCATCGATGCGCAAGGGCACGAGGTCGTCCAGCAGCGTCAGCCACTTGCCTTCGCTGCCGGTTTGTTTGTTCTCTTCACGATCGCTGTCGACGATGTTGATGCTTGGCCGCTCGAAGGTGATCGAGGCCACCAGCGCACCACGCAGCAAGGCGCTCCACAATGCCGAGAATTCCACGCGCTCGGCCGCAAACAAGGGCACCGGTACTTCACCGTCGGTCTTGGTGATGGTAACGTCATCGATGCTGTACGCCCCGCGGTAGAGGTGTATGTCGACGTTGCCGATGCTGCCTTCGTAAGCCGGCGACTCGTCCAGCTTCTTGTTCACGTACCACTCCACCACGAACGGCAGGAACGCACGCAGCACCAGCAGGATGAACAGTATCGGCAACACCACCTGCGTGCTTCCGGTAGTCACGAAGGCGCGGGTCTTTTGCCGCCAGGTTCTGGAAGGTGCAGCATCCATGATCTGGTCCGTCCGGTTCATGGCTCGCCGACACATTCCGCATTCACAGAAGCAGGGGCAAGCCTGTGCATTGCTTTACAGATGCAATTGGATACGCAATATCCAGGCCACCGAAAAACGGCATTTTTTGGGCGTAATATCGCGAAATTCACGGCCCCAGGCGCTTTCGGAGCGAAGGCACCGTGTAATTTTTTCAATTTGCGCGGGGGAGAAAAGCAAAAACCCGGACCTGCCGTGCAGATCCGGGTTTCGGGATAGATGCCTGATAATGTCCTACTCTCACATGGGGAGACCCCACACTACCATCGGCGCTGAGCGGTTTCACTGCTGAGTTCGGGATGGGATCAGGTGGTTCACGCTCGCTATGGTCATCAGGCAAAACTGGTGACAACGCGTATCTGAAATCAGTGGAAGTCTGTACAAGGCCAGCAGGATATTGGCCGTCACTCATGGCTTTGAAAGCCTGTGATTATATGGTCAAGCCTCACGAGCAATTAGTACTGGTTAGCTCAAGGCCTCACAACCCTTACACACCCAGCCTATCAACGTCCTAGTCTTGAACGGCTCTTTAGGGGGCTTAAAGCCCCAGGGAGATCTCGTCTTGAAGGGGGCTTCCCGCTTAGATGCTTTCAGCGGTTATCCCGTCCGAACATAGCTACCGGGCAATGCCTCTGGCGAGACAACCCGAACACCAGCGGTTCGTTCACTCCGGTCCTCTCGTACTAGGAGCAACTCTTCTCAAATCTCCAACGCCCACGGCAGATAGGGACCGAACTGTCTCACGACGTTCTAAACCCAGCTCGCGTACCACTTTAAATGGCGAACAGCCATACCCTTGGGACCGGCTTCAGCCCCAGGATGTGATGAGCCGACATCGAGGTGCCAAACACCGC
>DATMFX010000252.1:0-3936 GCA_035555995.1 Hyphomicrobiales bacterium
CGCCGGCGCCATCGACGAAAGCCTGCCCGCGGGACCGGCTGCGGTGCCCAAGGCCTGCTCCATCGACAACCCCGACTGCGAGGCCTGCCAGTAAGCAGGCGTCACGCCAGCGGCCGCATCAACCGGCGGCCGCTGGCATCGACGGCACCACAATCCAGATACGACACGATACGCAAGAGAACGACAGCAAGAGGTACACATCATGCTCAATTGGGACGAATTCGATACCGAGGACACCCCGGCTCCCGTGCGCGGCGCCGCAGGTGCGAGCGCACGCGGTAATTTCACTGCCGGCAGCTTCGACACCACCCCCGCCACCGCACTGGCCACGGCAACTCCCGTCAGCGCCGCGCCCAAGGCCGCGCACACCAACGTGGCGCCGCCCGCTCCCGTTGTTGATGAGCCTGCCGCACCGATGCTGGCGCAGGGCATCGAAATCGAACCCGACGACGCGCCCCCGCCAAGCTTCAGCCAGGCAAAACCCGCCGCCACGCCCGTGGAACAGGCGATTGCCGCCGTGGCCGCGCTGGATCCGAGCGAAGGCGAAGCCGAGCTTGCCGGTTCCGCCGAACGCGTTACCGTGGACCAGAAGCGCATGATCAACTGCCGCGCCGACCTCAACCAGCTCGTGCCGTTCAAGTACGAGTGGGCCTGGCAGAAATACCTGGACGGCTGCGCCAACCACTGGATGCCGCAGGAAATCAACATGAACGCGGACATCGCGCTGTGGAAGAATCCCGACGGCCTCACCATGGATGAGCGCATAATCGTCAAGCGCTCCCTGGGCTTCTTTTCCACCGCCGATTCGCTGGTGGCCAACAACCTGGTGCTGGCCATCTATCGCCTGATCACCAACCCCGAATGCCGCCAGTACATCCTGCGCCAGGCCTTCGAGGAAGCCATCCACACCCACGCCTACCAGTACTGCATCGAATCCCTGGGCATGGACGAAGGCGAAATCTTCAACATGTATCACGAGATTCCGAGCGTGGCGAAAAAAGCCAGCTGGGGCCTCAAGTACACGCGCTCCCTCAGCGACCCCTCCTTCGACACCGGTACCACGGAAACCGACCAGCAGTTGCTCAAGAACCTGATCGCGTTCTACTGCTGCCTGGAAGGCATCTTCTTCTACTGCGGCTTCACCCAGATTCTCAGCATGGGCCGCCGCAACAAGATGACCGGCACGTCCGAGCAGTTCCAGTACATCCTGCGCGACGAATCGATGCACCTGAACTTCGGCATCGACATGATCAACCAGATCAAACTGGAAAACCCGCAGCTGTGGAACGAGGACATGAAACAGCAGGCCACCCAGATGATCCTGGAAGCCACGCAGCTCGAAATCGAATACGCCCGCGACACCATGCCGCGCGGCGTGCTCGGCATGAACGCGGCCATGATGGAAGAATACCTGCAGTTCATCGCCAACCGCCGCCTGGTGCAGATCGGCCTGAAGGAACAATTCCCCGGCGCCCAGAACCCCTTCCCCTGGATGAGCGAGATCATGGACCTGCGCAAAGAGAAGAACTTCTTCGAAACGCGCGTGATCGAGTATCAGACCGGCGGGGCGCTGAGCTGGGATTGAACAGGGGCCGCCAGCCCTGCAGGTGGCACGCCCCCCGCAGGCTCGCCCACCTGTCGCAGTAGCAGTATCACAACCACCCTGTGCAGCTGCCGCCCCCGGGCGGCGGCAGAGTGAGGACCGAGTCCATGGCCGACAAGCAAGACATCGAACAGAACGCCGAACAAACCCTGATGACGCTGGAACAACTGAGCCAGACGCTGGAAGTCATGACCTGCGTGGTAGACCGGCTGAAACAGCACCTGACCCGGCAGATGTCACTGAATTCCGAGTTGTTTCACGACGAGGAAAAGCTGAGAAAAGCGCAGGAAGCGGAACGGGTGGAAGCCACCAAGCGGCTGCAGCAGGAAAGTTTCGTGGTAGAGATTACGCAGAAGGAGCTGGAGAACGTGGTGAAGGGGAAGAAGGTGGTGCATTGAAAATACGGATCATTCAGCAGACCTGAACACCTTCCGAAGCTTTTTCTGCTCGGCTTTGTCTATGCAAGCCGCAATGAAATGTTTTTTCTTGACCCCCGCCTGACCCGCCATGGAGCCAATCAGAAAATCGGAAAACGGGGATTTTGGCTCATCCACTGTGACCTTGTAGAGGCGGCCATTGGATACCTTTACCCATTGCTCGTGGGATGTCGCCTTTTGCGGGCGGGGCTCAAAACCCAAGGCCTTGAGCCCCTCACAAACTTCCTTGTAAGTGAGCTGCATCCATCAACTCTTGGTCATATACAGGGCTGAAGCGGCATTGGACAAATGAATGCGGAAATGGAGCCCGGATGCTGTGGCTTATCGAATTTATCGCGTATCTTGGCCCGCCAGTACCGCACCCAATATTTAAGAGGAGCCCTACGGCTCAGTAGCCTCTCTCCAAAAGCGCGGTCCTGGCCAACCAGCGCATCCGCCACGTATTCACGAATCTGCAATTCAAGCTTTTCACGCACACGCTCGAACGTATCAGCTTCAGCGGCAAGATTGAGATCCAGGCACATGGCACGCCAAGCCCCATCCGAATTCTCCGCATAGCAACGCAGAATGAGCTGAGTCGGTTTCATGGTTGCTGCCCTCCTTTGAACATTGACTGGCACTCACTCCTGTTGCCAGAGTCCAATATTATCCTTTTGGGGTCGACCTGAGGTCAAACCTAAGCATGCCCATATCTTGGCGCGTTGAAGAATAGGCCGCACTGGCAGCAGGAAGTGCCAGGACAAGTTGTTCAAGTTCTCGATAAGTCATACGCCACAGCCTCTCGATGGCACTTTCCTGCACCGCAGGATCGAAAAATGAGCGACAACCACACTGTAGCCGGACCACCAGAAACAGCAACTTTTTGCGAGTGCCACTCCATGCCTCGGGCAGAAAGGGGGCGAAGCAAGCTGACACGATGCAGGAACCCCGACAAGCAAAGCCTCAGTGGCTCGATATCATGACAGCGCGGACGTAACCTTGCTTCGGCCCCGGTTGCGCATCAGGTAACCAGTCGGCTTTCGCGATTCAAGCAGTCGCTCCAATGAACCGCTCCAGTTCCGCCGCAGTTTCCGCCGGACTATCCATCTGGAACGAATGGCCACCCGGCATGGCCTTGCCTTGCGCGCGCGTGGCTTCCATCTGCCAGATATCCAGCACGTCGTACTGGCGCCCCATCGGGGCCCGGTCGCCCCACAGTACGTTCAGCGGGCAATCGATGCGCTTGCCGGCGTCTAAATCGGCGGCGTCTATTTCCAGGTCCATGCCGGCGGAGGCGCGGTAGTCTTCGCACATGGCGTGGATGGCGGCGGGATCGCGGTACACCTCGGCCCAGGCTTGGCCGATGTCGCCCGGGCCACCGCCGATGAACATACCGGTGCTGGCGATGATGTCTTCCGGGAAGGGCGCGGGCCGCAGGAACAGGAACCAGTGGAAGTAGGCGTCGACGAATTCGCGCGTGACGTGGGCGTACAGGTAGTGCGCCGGCACGATATCCAGCACGGTGAGCGACTGCACCTGCTCGGGATGATCGAGCGTGAGCCGCCTTGCCACGCGGCCGCCGCGGTCATGGCCCACCAGGTGAAAACGATCGAAGCCCAGCGCCTGCATCACGTCCACCTGATCCTGCGCCATGGTGCGCTTGGAATAATTGATGTGGTTCTCGCCGCCGTCGGGCTTGCTGCTCCAGCCGTAGCCGCGCAGGTCCGTGACTACCACGGTGTAGTTCTGCACCAGCGTTGCCGCCACCTCTGCCCACGACAGATGCGATTGTGGCGCGCCGTGCAACAGCAGCACCGGCGGCCCCTCGCCACCCACCAGGGTATGGATGCCCACGCCATTCACTTCCAATCGCTGTACGCGAAAGCCGGGAAAGTAGCGCGCATCCAGTTCAGCCGC
>DATMFX010000253.1:0-3515 GCA_035555995.1 Hyphomicrobiales bacterium
TGCCGTCAGAGGCTTGCCTTGAGTTCGATGCCGGCCCAGCGCGGCACGTTGACCGGTGTCCAACTGCTCCACCCCGGCGCGCGCTTGTCGGTATCGAGCAGGTTGCGCACGATGAAGCGGCCCTGCCAGGAACCATCGCGATCGCCGATTCCAAAACCTAGATCGGTGATGCCATGGCCCGGCACCCAGCCGTATTCCGACAGGGAGTTGTCAGAGTTGTACTTGGCCGTCTGGAAGTGGTTGAGGCTGAAGCTGAGTTCTTTGTCCGAGAACACGGGAACGGTGTATTCGCCCCCTATGCTGAACGTCCATTTGGCATTGCCGGGCAGGTTGCGGCCGGAAAGGTCGCGAAAAGGCGGAGCCCCCGTATAGCCGTTCTCCGAAGGCTGCGCCGCGTTCTTGAAATCCTTGTAGATGGCGTCGGAGTAAGCCAGGTTGAAGCGGAGGGAGGTGTTGGGCAGGCCGGTATAGGTGCCATCCACCTCGAGGCCACGCGCCTGCACCTTGGCGACGTTGCCGGTGGTGTTGGCGTAATAAAGCGTGCCGTCGTCGTTCAGCCGGGTGGTGTAATCGTCGTAGGCACGCACCGATTGCTGGTAGTTCTTGATGTCGTTGTTGTACAGCGCGGTATAGACCCGCAGGGTACCGTCGAGCAGGGAGGATTTCAGCCCCACCTCGTAGTTGATGGATTCCTCGGCGAGGGCATTGCTCGGTATGCCGTTGGTGAACTGCACGATGCCGGCCTTTTCGCCGTACTGGAGCGACAGATAGGCCGTGTGCGCATCAGTGAGGCGCCAGGAGTTGCTCAGCAGGTAGGCGGGCTGGGTTTCCTCGAAAGGCTCGCCTTCCACCGAGTCGTTCAGGATGCCGATCTGTGCCTGGCGCAGCGTTTTTGCCGCCGCGATCTGCGCCTGCTGCGTGGCGCCGAGGCTGCGGTAGGCATCGCCCGGCGCGCTGCCGGGCGCAACGCCGAAATACTTCCGCGCGGTGAAATCGGCCAGTTGCAGCTGCTCCAGCGTGTTGCCCGTCAGCAGCACGCCGCTGGTGGCATTGGAGGCGAAGCCGCCGGTGTGCTGGCCATTGACCTCCACCGGATTCAGCTCGGCGCCGAAGCCGTTCTCCGTGATCACGCGCTGGTAGCGGTTGCGCCGGTCTTCCCGGGTGAAACGTGCTCCGAGCGTGATCGTGTAGGCATCGCTGACGTGCCAGTTGGCCTGCGCGAAGATCGCGGCGTTCTTGTTGCGAATGTCGTTGCTGCCCCGCACGAAGAGGCGGTCCAGCGAATTCAGCAGCAGGTTGCGACCGGCGCCGTCAGCATCGAGCACGCTGTACTGGTTGGCATTGGCGAACCATGCGCCGGCATCCGACCCATAGTTCGCCTTGGCGTGGTAGAGGTTCTGCGAACGGAACAGGAACAAGCCCGCTTGATAGTCGAAGCTGCCGAGCGTATCGGAGGAAAGACGGAATTCCTGGGACACCTGCTTGTAGTCGACGGTGGTGTTCATGTTCTTGGTGACGTCGAACGGCGTGCCTTCGTCGTTGCGGGCTTCGAAGTAGTAGTCCTTGAAGGCGGTGATGGAGGTCAGGGTATGGCGGCCGATGTTCCAATCGATGTAGGCCGAGGTTCCCTTGGTGGACGTGAACAGGGGCGATTGCGCATCGTCCTCCAGTACCCGCCGATCGGAATTGCCGAGGTAGTTGTCCTCCACGCTGTAGCCGCCATCCTGCGTGAACCAGCGGCGCTCGAGGCGGGTGGTGGCGTCCGAGGCCAGGCGGACGGGCGTGCCATCGGCATAGAAGGGCGGCGGTCTTTGGTAGAACGTCAGGCCGTTGGTGTTTTCGCCCGAGCGTGGCGAGAGATCGATGCTGAGGCGAATGGAAAGGTCGGGGGTCGGGGTGTAGAGCAATTGCGCGCGCCCACTGGAACGGTTGCGATCGGTGTAGGTGCGATTGCCGTTGTCCACGAGGTTGGGGTAGGGACCGCGGCGCTTGTCCGAGTAGAAACTGGCGCGCCAGGCCAGCACGTCGTCCACGATCGGTCCGCCGCCGGCGCCACGCGCGAACAGCGATTGATCCTCGCCGAACTGCACGGAGAAGTTGGCATCCGGTTCGAAGGAGGGACGCCTGGTGACGATGTTGAGCACGCCGAGCGTCGTGTTCTTGCCGAGCAGAGTGCCCTGGGGGCCACGGGTCACCTCGATGGCCTCGATGTCGGTGAAGTCGAAGAAGCCCATGGCGTTGTAGGCGTAGTTGACGCCGTCGACGATGATGCCGACGCTGGGATCCTGCGCGTCCGTCTGCGCCTGCTTGCCCACGCCGCGTATGGAGAGACTGCTCTGGCGCGGGTTGCCGGTGTTGAAGGTGAGGTTGGTGACGCGTCTGCTGAAGTCGTCGATGCTCACCACGCTCTCGCGGTCGAGTTCGACCGCTGACAGCGTGGAAACCGACAAGGGGATGTCCTTCAGCGGTTCCAGACGGTTGCGCGAGCGCACCACCACGATTTCGTCCACTGCCGCCGCCACCTGTAGGGGTGGCGGTTGGGCAACGGCGGGAACGACGACAAGCGGCAGCGTCGCCAGGGCGCCTGCCAGTTTGCTCAGCCTTGGGGCAAGGGAGTTGCGGGTCTTGGGGTTCACGTCGATATCCTTTTGAAAAAAATGCGGCAAAAAATCAAAAATCTTGCCTGGCCGCGACTGCCCGATGGCACGCCGCGGCGACGGCTTGCCCTGGCTGAGCAGGAAGCGTGCCAAACCGGTTCGAGAAGTGGATTCGTATGAAAGAGGCGGTTTTAACGCGGTAAAAACCGTGTTCTTACGGTGTAAACGCAGCGTTAACCCCGTTCTTCATCCGGCGGTGTGTTGCGATTGCACCATTGCGCTTGCCGGCAATTGTTGTTTTTTGAACATTAGGTCGAAAGAAAAATTTGCTTCCACAGAGGCAGGGAAAGGCGAAAGCCGGTAATTGCGACGGCTTGCAGACGTGCCATTCGATATGGCGCTGCGCCAGCTCTCCTGGCATGGCGGTTGCTACTACGGTTGCCCAAGGGTTATCCATGATCTCGATGGCCCTGGAACAACAGTAAGTACGCAATCCAGGAGAACCGAATGGAAAGAAGCAAACTACGCTCGAGCAAACCATGGCCGAGCAAACCATGGCAGGTGGCTGCGGCGCTGGTGCTTGCCGTGGCCGGTGCCACGCTCGCGGTTCACACCACCGCACAGGAACAGGCGGACCGCCGCGCCTCGCCCGCGCGCAATGAGCAGACGCAGCGCAATCCGGCCTCCGACCATTGGGCCTATCAACCGCTCATCATGCCGGCGGTACCCGTGCCGGTGGACAATGCCGCCTGGCCGCGCACACCGGTGGATGCCTTCGTGCTGGCGCGCCTGCAGGAGAAGGGGTTGGCGCCTTCACCGGATGCCGATCGGCAAACCCTGGCGCGGCGCTTGAGCCTGGATGTCCTTGGCTTCGTCCCCGATCCCGCGCTGGTGGCGTCGTTCGTGGCCGACACGTCG
>DATMFX010000254.1:0-9991 GCA_035555995.1 Hyphomicrobiales bacterium
GCAACTGCGCGGCGAATGCGGCGCGCGCCAGATCGCGGGCGCCGAACTGGCCGCCTGCAACGGCAACGGCGGTTATCTTTCCAGCCAGGTGACGGCAGTATTCGGAACCGCTGCTACACTTTGATCCTGGTGTCCTGTGCCGGAAGTTCGCTGCATTTCAGCAATGCTTCCGGCACAGGACACTCTCCGCCACCGTCACTGAGAACCGGCGTTCATGGATCCCTTGCTCGAAATCACCATCCTGCTGCTTGCCGCCGCCCTGGCGGCACCGGTGGGGCGCTATTCCCGCGTCGGTTCGGTGCTGGCGTTCGCCGGCGTCGGCATGCTCATCGGCCCCTCGGCCCTGGCGCTGATCCACAATCCGGACACCGTGCTGAATTTCTCCGAGATCGGCGTGGTGTTTCTGCTGTTCATCATCGGCCTCGAACTGCAGCCGCGGCGCCTGTGGGCCATGCGTTCGGTGATCTTCGGCGCGGGCAGCCTGCAGGTGATCAGCACGGCGCTGGTGCTGGCGGGCCTGGCCATTGCGCTGGGGTTTGGCCGGGAAAAGGCCATCGTCATGGGCTATGGCCTGGCGCTTTCCAGTACCGCCTTCGCGCTGCGCCTGATCGCGGACAACGAGGAAATGAACACGGCGCAGGGGCGCCTGGGCTTCGGCGTGCTGCTGTTCCAGGATCTGGCGATCATTCCCTTCCTGGCGCTGGTGGCGCTGCTGGCGCCCGGCCAGGTGCCGGTGGAAGGGGAATTCAATTTTGCCTGGTGGCAGTCGGCCGGCATCTTCGTGGTCTTCGTGGTCGGCGCCCATTTTCTGCTGGTGCCCTTCCTGCACCTGATCGCCTGGAGCCGGGTGCGCGAGGCCTTCATCGCCACCGCGCTGCTGCTGGTGCTTGGCTTCGCCTGGGTGATGCAGGCCATTGGCCTGTCGATGGGCCTTGGCGCCTTCATGGCCGGCGTGCTGGTGGCGGATTCGGAATATCGCCATCAGCTCGAGGTGGACATCGAACCGTTCAAGGCGTTGCTGCTTGGCCTGTTCTTCATGGCGGTGGGCATGGCCACCAACATGGGCGTGCTGGTGCAGATGCCGCTGCAGGTGGGGCTGGGCGTGCTGCTGCTGTTGGCGGTGAAGCTGGTGCTGCTGGCGCTGGTGGGCCGCGCCTATGCCCTGAAGCGGTCGCAGGCGCTGCGCTTCGCCGTGTATCTGTGCCAGGGCGGCGAGTTCGGTTTCGTGGCATTCACCCTGTGCCACAACCTGGGCATTCTCAGTGCCGAGGAAAAGGATCTGTTGATCCTCATCATCACGCTCAGCATGGCGCTCACCCCGGTGCTGCTGAAGCTGCTCAACCGCCTGCAGTCCGGCGTGGCGCTGGACGAGACCGCAATGCGCGACATTCTGCCGCCGGACGAAAGCCATCCGGTGATCATCGCCGGTTTCGGCCGTTTCGGGCAGATACTGGGCCGGGTGCTGCAGGCCAGCGGCATCCGCTATACCGCCATCGACCGCAGCCCCGACCTGGTGCATCTGGTGCGCCACTACGGCAACAAGGTGTACTTCGGCGACGTGTCCAAGCACAGCATGCTGGAACGGGCGCACGTGGCAGAGGCGCGGGTGCTGGCGCTGTGCATCGATGACGTCGAGGCCAGCGTGGAAGCGGTGCTGATGCTCAAGAAGTACTACCCGCGGCTGAAGATATTCGCGCGCGCCCGCAACCGTTTTCATGAAATCCGCCTGCGCGAGCTTGGCGTGGACTACGTGATCCGCGAGGCCTTGCTGTCCGCGCTGGAGTTCACCCAGCAGGTGCTGGTGGACATCGGCGTGCAGCCGCCGCAGGCCGAGGCGCTGGTGGAGGAATTCCGCACGCAGGATCACCGGTTGCTGCAGCAGCAGGGCGCCGAACTGCATGAGAAGCTGCCGCCTACCCAATCGGCGCAACAGGCCGCCGAGGAACTCAAACGCCTGCTGCAGCAGGATGTGCGCCGTTAGCGTCGCCTCCCCTGCGACGCTGCCCGCCGTCAATGCGGGGAAGCTGGCGTTTTTGCGGTAAAAGTGCGTTTTCGGTTACGCATTGGATACAGACAGTTGACCCGCATTTATGCTTTGCTACGCGGCGTTCAACCGCCTGGGTATTCCTGTAGACCGGATCGTTGCATGTCCTTTTTCGAACGTTTTTGCGCCACGCTGGAAAGCGCGCCGGTCCAGGCGGTGTTTTATGGCGAACTTGCCCCGCATGCCCTCGAAGCGCAGCGTTGGACCTGGCTGCGGAGCAAGCGTCCCGGCGAGCCGGTGGCCGTGGGGCAGGAGCAGGTGTTTGCCCTGCGGGAAGGCGAGTTGTCCGACGAAGCGAGCACCGTGCTGAACGCGCTGGCCGAGCAGCATGGACTGGGCCAGGCGGACACCTTGTGCGGCTGGTTTTCCGGCCTGGCCGATGCGGAAGCCGAGCGCGGCGTGCTGGTGTTGTTCAAGCGCGGCGACAGCGTTACCGAACACCTGCAAAGCTGGGTGTGCGCGCAGACCATACTGGCCATACGCAATGATCTCCTGCTGCAGAGTGAACGCCATCGCTACCGCGACTGGCTCGACGAAGTGCGCACCATCAAGGAAAAGCTGCTGCCTTCGGCCGAGCATCGCCTGCCCGGCCTCGATCATGCGGTGTACTACCAGAGCAGCGTGGGCGGTGGCGGCGATTACTACGAGTTGATCGACCTGCGCCCTGCGCGCGTCACCGGCGAAAGTTCCTCCGTGGTGGGCGTGGCGCTGTGCGACGTGTCGGGCCACGGCCCCGGCGCGGCGGTGGAAGTGGCCATGATCGACGCCATCGTGCGTACCTATCGCGGCCGCCCGCAGGACGGACCGGCGAAGGTGCTGGCCTACATCAACACGCATTTCTTCACCCGCCAGCTGCGCGGATCCTTCGTCACCGGCGTGGTGTGCCACGTCGATTTCGAGCAGCACAGCCTCAATTGGGTCAATGCCGGCCATCTGCCGATCGTGCTGGCGCGGCGCGAGGGCGACATCGAAGTGCTGGACCAGAGCGACGGCATTCCCGTGGGCATCCATCGCGGCACCACCTGGCAGGTGCATCGCACGCCACTGGCGCCGGGGGACGGCGTGCTGCTGATGAGCGATGGCATCACCGAGGCGCTGTCGGCCAGCGGCGAGCAGTTCGGGCTGGAGCGGGTGCTGGCGTGCTTGCGCCGGCGCCCCGAGGGCGATGCCGGTACTGTGGTGGCGGCACTGGTGCAGGCGCTGCGCGCGCACACCGCCGGGCACGAAGAACAGGACGACCAGACGTTGCTGTACCTGATCTACGCGCCCGACGGGATTTATTCAGCGCTTCCCTAGCGTTTACAGATTCTTGCCATGGGGGCTGACGGGCGTCGCCCCTTACAGACCCTTGTCCCATTCCCCCGCGAAGAACCGCTCCTGCAGCGGCTGACGCTGGCGCGGCTTGGTTTCGCGCGCGCGCCATTCCTCCGGAAAGCGCTCGGGCGGCAGCTGATAGCCAAGTGCCATCATGGCCAGTGGCCGGAAATCCTCGGGAATGGCGAACAGCTCGCTTGCCTTGTCGGCACTGAACCCGCCCATCTGGTGGGTCATGATGCCAAGCGAGGCCGCCTGCAGGCACAGGCTCACGGCGGCCGCGCCAGCGTCATAGGCGTGGTAAGCGTTTGGCTTGCCATTGCGTTTGAATACGGTATTGGTACAGGTAATGATCAGTACCGGCGCATAGCGGCACCAGGCCTGGTTGCCTTCGGTGAGGCAGCTCCAGGCTTTGTCCCAGGCGGCGAGGTTATCGGCCCTGCTGCAGATCAGAAAGCGCCAGGGTTCGTCGCCGAAACAGGAAGGAGCCCAGCGTGCCGCTTCCGCCACGCCCACCAGCAGTTCGTGGGGTACGGGACGGTCGGGATCGAAGCAAATGCCGCTCCAGCGCTGGCTGAACAGGGTATGAATGGGAGCGCTGGTGTCGATGCTTTTCTTTAGCATAATCAATGGGTTCCTGGGATAATGCACGGTATGAAGGGCGGTCGGAACGGCGTAGAATGAGGGATCAAGTGGTTTGTACGCGCAATGGACGCCCGGGCGGTGAAAGGCGAGTCTACTATACGTGGCAAGTGCCCTTGAAATCGGCACGAATGCCTCCAGACTAACGGAATTGAGCCGCCCTTTTCCGGTGTGTGGGCGAGGGTCGAAACGAGCGCAGTCGCGAGTTGGCGCGCAAAATGGCGAAGTGTTACCATGCCGCTCCGCGACCAGGAGTCGTGATGATGAAGTCAAGAAATAGCGAAAGTTTTCATATGGATAGCGTGTTGGAAGACGTCGATTACACTGCCGTGGCGGAGTATGACGACGACCTCGAAGACGATGCAGAGCCGGTGCGCAAGCCGGCTGGAACCGCCATCAATAAAACTGCCGTTCATAAAACTGCCGTTCATAAAACTGCGATGAGCAAAAGCAAGGCCAAGGCCTCCGGTGGCAAAAGCGCCGGCAAACAGCTGCAAGTGCTCGAGCACATGGTGCCGGGCCGCGACCTGGGCGCCTATATCACGGCGGTCAACGGCATTGCCATGCTCACCGCCGAGGAAGAGCAGGCGCTGGCACGCGATTACTACTACCACGAGAACCTCGATGCCGCCCGCAAGCTGGTCATGGCGCACCTGCGTTTCGTGGTGCACGTGGCCAAGAGCTATTCCGGCTACGGCCTGAGCGAAGCCGACCTGATCCAGGAAGGCAACGTGGGGCTGATGAAAGCCGTCAAGCGCTTCAACCCGGAAGTGGGCGTGCGCCTGGTGTCCTTTGCCGTGCATTGGATCAAGGCTGAAATCCATGAATTCATCCTGCGCAACTGGCGCATCGTCAAGGTGGCCACCACCAAGGCGCAGCGCAAGCTGTTCTTCAACCTGCGCGGCGCCAAGAAGCGCCTGGGCTGGTTGAGCCAGGAGGAAGTGAACGAAGTGGCGCAGGATCTTGGCGTCGACGCCTCGACCGTGGTGCAGATGGAAGGCCGCATGGGCGCCTTTGACGCCTCTTTCGACGGCGCCGCCGATGCCGACGACGAGGAAGCCGGCCAGGCACCTGCGTTTTACATCGAAGACAGCCGCTACGACCCTGCAAGCAGCGTCGAAAGCGAAGATTGGGAGAAAACCAGCACCGATGGCCTCTACGTGGCCATGAACGAGCTGGACGATCGCAGCCGGGACATTCTTACCCAGCGCTGGCTGAGCGACAGCAAAGCCACGCTGCATGACCTGGCTGCCAAATACAAGGTGTCCGCTGAGCGTATCCGCCAGCTCGAGAAGAACGCCATGGAGAAAGTAAGGGGATTGATGGAGGCTTGAGCTTCAGCAAGCTTGCCATTGAAGAAGCCGTCCTCGTGACGGCTTTTTTATTGGCTAAGGGTTTTTTTATTGGCTAAGGGCTTTTTTATTGGGCTAAGGGCTTTGTTATTGGGTTAAGGACTTTTTAATAGTGGCTCGGTGGAGCGCCAAGCGCACGGCGAAACGCCGCGGTGAAAGCGCTGGGGCTGCTGTAGCCGAGTTCCATGGCAACATGCGTCACCGATTCTCCCAGCCCCAGTCGCGTCAGTGCCGCGAGCAGACAGGCTTGTTGGCGCCAACCGCCGAAGCTCATGCCGGTCTGTTCCCGGAACAGGCGGGTGAAATTACGGCGGCTCATCCCTACCTGCCGCGCCACGGTGTCGATGTCGCTTTCGAGTGTCGGCGCCTGCAGGAGCGCGCGGCACAATTGTGCCAGCCGGGGGTCCCTGGGCAGGGGCGCGCTCAGCGGCAGTTCGGGCATTGCGGCGATTTCCTCGACGATCAGTTGCATCAAGTGGTCGTCGCGTCCTCCAAGCGCGTATTCCTTTGGCAAGTCCACGGCGGCGGACAACAGCGCGTGCAGCAAAGGCGATACGCCGATGACGGCACAGCGTGCAGGCAGTCCTGCGGCCCGGGCGACTGCAGGGCTGACGTAGGCGCTGCGCGTGGTGGTCGGGCCGTCCATGCGCACTTCGTGTTCGATGCCGCCCGGAATCCATAGCGCGCGCTGCGGCGGAACAACCCAACTGCCTTCGCTGGACATGACGGTCAACACGCCGGTGATCGCATACAGGCACTGACAGCGCTTGTGGCTGTGGGGCGCCAGCACGCAGCCGTGGGGATAGTCGTTGCCAAGCGCGAACACACTGCGCGGCACGTCTTCATGGTCTTGGACACGGGCGTTTCGCATGGGTGCGCACAAATGGCCCAAATTGACGATAAGTATGCCTGATATTGATTTCGGGCCGAAAGCCCTCCCACTAAAGTACCGCCGCAATTTTCACCGGGACCGTGCCGCGTGGCATGGTCGCAGGATCCAGGGCTTTTTATGACTGATGAAACCGTATCCCTTGGCGCCGCGGATATCCCGCGGCGTTCGCTCGCCGACAGGATTCCGCAGGGATTTCTTCTGCCGGTGGTCGGAGGCGCGGCGTTTGCGCATCTGCTCAATGACATGATCCAGGCGATGCTGCCGTCGATCTTTCCGATGCTCAAGGCGAACTTCGCGCTGAGCTTCGGGCAGATCGGCATCATTGCCCTGGTCTATCAGGTAACGGCGTCGCTGCTGCAACCCTGGATCGGCCTGTACACGGACCGGCACCCCAAGCCTTACCTGCTGCCGTCGGGGATGGTGATGACCTTGATCGGTATCGCGTTGCTCGCCACGGCGGGGAGCTACGCCATGCTGCTGGTGGCGGCGGCCGTGGTCGGCGTCGGGTCCGCCACGTTTCATCCCGAAGCGTCCCGCATTGCCCGCCTGGCGTCGGGCGGCCGGTTCGGCACCGCGCAATCGACCTTCCAGGTAGGCGGCAACACAGGGTCGGCCATCGGTCCGCTGCTGGCGGCGGCCGTCGTCATTCCTCATGGCCAGCCGGCGGTGGCCTGGTTCATGTTCGCGGCGCTGCTTGCCATCGTTGTCCTGTACCGGCTGACGGTCTGGGTGCGGCGCCACGGCCAGGCCAAGGCCAGGAGCCTGGCCAAAAGCCACGGCGAAGGGCTGGCGCGCGCGGACGTGGGCCGGGCCGTGGCGGTGATCTGTATCCTGCTGTTCGCGAAATTCGTCTACATCGCCTCGTTCACCAACTACTTCACGTTCTACCTGATACAGCGCTTCGACCTGAGCGTGCGCCACAGCCAGATCTTCCTGTTCATGTTCCTGGCCGCGGTGGCGGCGGGCACGTTCGTGGGCGGGCCGGTGGGCGACCGCATCGGCCGCAAGGCGGTGATCTGGATTTCCTTTCTCGGCGTGGCGCCCTTTGCGCTTGCGCTGCCTTACGCCAGCCTGTTCTGGACCGGCGTGCTGGCCGTTGTCATTGGCCTGGTGATGGCGTCGGCCTTTGCCGCGCTGGTGGTGTATGCCCAGGAGGCGGTGCCTGGGCGTGTCGGCCTGGTGTCGGGCCTGATGTTCGGGCTCATGTTCGGCATCAGCGGCATTGGCGCCGCCGGCCTTGGCGAACTGGCGGATACCTATGGCATCGTTCGGGTCTATGGGGTAACGGCGTTCCTGCCGTGGTTGGGGCTGGCGACCGCGTTCCTTCCCAATGCGCCGAAGCGAAAATCTGCAGGCCAATCCTGAATCGGACAAGCGTCAACTTCATTGCGCCGCGATTTTCTCCCGCAGCGCCGCCAGCACCTCTTCCGGCGTGATCGATTGCAGGCAGCGGCGCCCGTACAGACAGTGCCTGCGGCTGCACTGGGGATCGCACACGGAGGAATGCTGCAGAATCTGCGCCCTGGCGCCAAGCGGCGCCCACAGGCCGGCGTCGGTGGGGCCGAAGATCACCGCGCCCGGCACGCCAAGCGCCGAGGCCAGGTGGAAGGGACCACTGTCGTTGCCCACCATGGCGCGCGCGCCGCCCAGGAATCCGCCAAGTTCCGCCAAGGTAAAACGATTGGTGGCATCGAAAATTCCCGATGTCTCACCTGCCGCAGCCAGCACCGCGGCATTCTGCTGTGCGTCGCTGCCCGCGCCGATCAGTACCACCTGCATGCCCGCCTCTCGCAGCAGCACGGCCAGCCGCGCAAAGTGCTCGGGAGGCCAACGCTTGTAATCCTTGGTGGCGCCGGCGTGCAGCGCCGCGTAGGGCAGGGTGGTATCGAAACCCTGTGGCGTCAATGCGTCGAGCGGCGGCGCCGGCAACGCGTCGGGCGGAAAATGCAGATAGCCGGGCGCGGCCGGTTCCGGCAGGCCAAGCGTGGCGAACACTTCCATGAAGCTGTACCAGCGGTGACGACGCGCCGCCGGGCGCTCGACGAGTTCCACCGGCACCACGCGCTGGTAGCCGCGACCCCGATGGAGGGCGCTGCAGCCCAGCCGATAGCGCGCGCCGGACCAGCGGGTCAGGCGGTCGCTGGTGGAATCCTCCTCGATGTTGAAGGCGATATCGGCGTGCAAACCGCGCAGGGTGCGCAGAAAGCCAACGTAGCGGAACAGTTTGCCCATCAGGTTGGCGCGTTTGATTGCGCCGCGCGGGTACGGCAGCAAAGTACCGTCGGGCAGCGTGTGCTGCAGCAGTTCCGTAAAGGCGGCGTCCACCACCAGGGTGAAGGCGATGTCCTGCGCGCGGCAATGCGCGGCAAAGGCCTGGATCAGGCCGCCCGCGATCAGCAGGTTGCCCAGGTAGCGCGTGGGATCGACCAGCACGATGCGGCGCGGCCGCGATGGCGGAGGCGTGGAGTTCAAGGAATGGGCCGGGCAGGTTTGGGTGGCCCAATTATGTCATCCAATGACGGCAAAAGTTGCAACAAGAGTCATGGCAAATGTCATGGCAAGCGCTGCGCCGAAAGTTATGGGAAAGGTGATGACAAAAGTTGTGGCAAATGCGGGATGAGAGAGAAGCCCGCTTTGTGATCCAATATGCCACCGGCGCGCAGGCGCCGCTCATTGGAGGAGATTGTCGTGCAGTTTTCCTGGCTGTTGTGGGCCGCGATCAACGGTTTCGTGGCGGTGGCGCTTGGGGCATTCGGTGCGCATGGGCTGGCGACGCGCGTGACCGAGCAGCGCCTCGGCAATTGGCAGACGGCGGTGCAGTACCAGATGTTCCATGTGATGGCGCTGGTGATCGTGGCGCTGTTGATCCGCGAACTTGGCCAGCTGCCGCTGCTCAAGCTCGGCGGGCGGTTGTTCCTGGCGGGCATCGTGCTCTTCAGCGGCAGCCTGTATCTGCTGGTGCTCAGCGAGCAGCGCTGGCTGGGTATGATCACCCCGCTTGGCGGACTGTGTTTTCTGGCCGGCTGGGCGGTGGTGGGCTGGGCCTGTGTGCAGGCATCGAACGGCGCATGAACACCGAATCCGCCATGGTGGTGATGCGCACCATCAAGAGCTACGTGGTGCGCACCGGGCGCATGACGGCCGCGCAGCAGCAGGCCTACGACAGCTACATGCCGCTTTACGGCCTCAGCCTCGAGGATGGCCCGCTGAACCCACTGGAGGAATTCGAGCGCAGCGCGCCGCTGGTGCTGGAGATCGGCTTTGGCATGGGCCAGTCGCTCATCGCCATGGCCAAGGCGCATCCCGAGTGGGACTACATCGGCGTGGAGGTGCATCCGCCCGGCATCGGCAACCTGTTGCGCGGCATCCACGAGGAAGGCCTGCACAACCTGATGGTGTATCGCGGCGACGCCAAGGACGTGCTTGGCGTGTGCATCACCGACGGCATGCTGAGCCGGGTGCAGATTTTCTTTCCCGATCCCTGGCACAAGACGCGCCACCACAAGCGCCGCCTGATCCAGCCCGATTTCATCCAGAGCCTGCTGCCCAAGCTGGCGGTGGGCGGCATCATCCACCTGGCCACGGATTGGGAGCCCTATGCACAGCAGATGATGGCGGTGCTGAGTGCCTGTCCCGCGCTGCGCAACGTTTGCGGTGACGAGCAGTGGGCGGCGGAACACGAACGCCCGCCCACCAAGTTCGAACGCCGCGGCCAGAAGCTGGGGCATGGCGTGTGGGATCTGCTGT